>NZ_JBFUEA010000012.1:0-221109 GCF_056404435.1 Mucilaginibacter sp. P2_D11 | reverse complement strand
CAGATGCAGGGAGCGTTGGCGATCTTCACAGTTAATCTTAAAAGAATCATCAAACTAATCGCCTAACTCTGTAAACTCAGAGAAAAAAAGACTCAAATTCTTCCATTCAGCCCTTTTTGAACACCCGCTGATAAACAGCTAACCATCGCGAATGCAGAAATAAAAAAAGCGACCAAGTAAAATCATGCCTTACTTGATCGCTTCTAATTATTGCCTTTATGAAAGAAGGTGCTTTTTCAGTGCCCTCCCGGGAAGGGAGCGCTTTTTTTTGTGTTACGGCATATTATTTTTTTGGAGATGTAGCAACCAAAATGATAAAGCGCTGCGCATCTCGCAGCAGCCCGGCGAGCCTCCGATAAATCCTTTAAAATGCGTTTTATATTTTGCTGCAAACCTTATTTACGAGATATTTGGAACCTCATACATCATAAACCAATTTCTGTATAAAATGGCCGACGAAAAGATCATATTTTCTATGGCAGGGGTAAGCAAAGTTTATCCCCCGCAAAAAACAGTACTCAAAAATATCTACCTGTCGTTTTTTTACGGCGCCAAAATCGGCGTTATCGGTTTAAACGGCTCGGGTAAATCGAGCTTGCTCAAAATCATCGCCGGTATCGATAAAACCAACATCGGCGAGGTGGTTTTCTCTCCGGGCTATACCGTGGGCTACCTGAGTCAGGAGCCGGAGCTTGACCCCAACAAAACCGTAAAGGAAATTGTGGAGGAGGGCGTTGCCGCAACCACAGCCTTGCTTAAAGAATACGAAGACATCAACGAAAAATTCGGACTGGAAGAATACTATAGCGACGCCGACAAAATGGATAAGCTGATGAGCCGCCAGGGCGAATTGCAGGATCAGATAGATGCCGTGAACGCCTGGGAACTTGACGTGAAACTGGAACGCGCCATGGATGCCCTGCGCTGCCCCGACCCGGATGCCAAAATCTCCGTACTATCGGGTGGTGAGCGCCGCCGCGTGGCTTTGTGCCGCTTGTTACTTCAAGAACCGGATGTTTTACTGCTGGATGAGCCTACCAACCACTTGGATGCAGAGTCTATCGACTGGCTGGAACAACATCTTAAACAATATAAAGGAACCGTAATTGCCGTAACGCACGACAGGTACTTCCTGGATAACGTAGCGGGCTGGATACTGGAGCTCGACCGTGGCGAAGGTTTGCCATGGAAGGGGAATTACTCCTCCTGGCTCGATCAGAAATCAAAACGCCTTGCCCAGGAAGAGAAAGGCGAGAGTAAACGCCAGAAGATTTTGGAACGCGAGCTGGAATGGGTGCGCATGGGGGCAAAGGGCCGCCACGCCAAATCCAAGGCGCGATTATCCAACTATGATAAATTAGCATCCGAGGAAACAAAGGATAGGGAAGAAAAGCTAGAGTTGTTTATCCCGCCAGGCCCTCGCCTGGGCAATATCGTGATAGAGGCCAACAACGTTACCAAAGCCTATGGTGATAAGGTATTGTTCGAGAATTTGACCTTTTCTTTGCCGCCTGCAGGTATCGTAGGTATCATTGGCCCCAACGGTGCGGGGAAAACCACCCTATTCCGCCTCATCACCGGGCAGGACCAGCCCGATGCAGGTACTTTCCGTGTGGGCGAAACCGTTGCATTAGGATATGTTGACCAGATGCACGACGACCTGGACCCCAACAAATCTGTTTGGGAAAACGTAACCGGCGGCCTGGAAACCATTATGGTGGGCGGTCGTCCGTTAAACTCCCGGGCCTATGTATCGCGCTTTAACTTCAATGGTGCAGATCAGCAGAAAAAAGTGGGCGTGCTATCGGGCGGAGAGCGCAACCGGGTGCATTTATCCATCACGCTTAAAAAAGGCTCCAACGTCTTATTACTGGATGAGCCTACCAACGATATAGACGTAAATACTTTACGTTCTTTAGAGGAAGCTTTAGAAAACTTCGGCGGCTGTGCGGTAGTGATTAGCCACGACAGGTGGTTCCTGGACAGGATCTGTACCCACATCCTGGCATTTGAAGGCAACTCACAGGTTTACTTCTTCGAAGGCAACTACAGCGATTACGAAGAAAACCGTAAAAAACGTTTGGGCGATGTGGCGCCGAAAAGGATAAGGTATAAGAAGCTGGTGGGGTAGAATTTAGAATCAAGACTTTTAGAATCAAGAGTCAAGAAAAAATAATAACGAAAGAAGCCCGGCTTTGCCGGGCTTCTTTCGTTAAGATAACCCCATCGTCATTGCGAGGAACGAAGCAATCTCTACACAGGACAAGCGGCTTTGCAAATCCGCCCTGCTAATCGGGAGATTGCTTCGTGCCGCAATGACGCGGTGGCTAGGGATATATACTGACCTACACAGGCCCCCTGCCTGCCGATGCTTGCCACGCTATCGCTCGCAATTACGGCGGTGAGAGGAATTGAATGTTATAGGCCTGCGTAAATGCAACAATACATTTCCTGTAAACCATTAACAATGCCTACGATTTTATTTATTCGGTTCTGCCTTCAGGGTAGAAAAGATGTATAAAACTGTATCGATACCGGCTTTTGATTTTGCGCGTCCCGCAGCATGGACCGTGCTGTCCCATCCATTATTTTTTTTGTTCTTAACAATTGTTTGTACAAAAAAGCGGTTGTTACAACCATAAACATCCCATTGCGCATAGTCATCTAATATCGTTGAGGTTGAATGGGTAGGCTCGCAACCCTTATCCGTTGAAAATAGCGATGGGGCATTTCCCAGGTACATCGTAGCCGAAAAGCCTGCCTTTACAGTTGAATCCTTACGATGAATGTAGTAAACTGAAAAGTCTGGCCCATTACTTTCAGTTATTTTATAATCTGCAGGGATTGATATAACGTAGCCGGCATTGGGTACGCTACTGGTTACAAAGCCTTTAAATTGTTTAATAGTGGGTGGGTGATTCTGGCTTTTGCTTTTACAAGAGCCCACTAACAACCCAATAAAAATTAATAATGATATTCTTCTCATGATTAGGAGACCTAATAGGTATCAAATATACAGCATATAATTATTCGCCCTTCTGCGTCACATGGATATTATGCAGCGCCGCCGGATTGGGCCACTGCTACGTGTCTTTTCCTATATGCCTTATACGCAACCCATAAACCAATACCAATCAATACGAATACCCATAGGTTTACCAGGCCGATAATAAATTCGGTAAACATTGCCCAACCGTTGGCGATGGCCATAAACAGGCGTTTAAAGAAGGGTAATTGGTAGGCTGATGGATCGTCATTAGCAACCATTTCTTTCACGATGGTATTGCTTTGCTGGAAGTTAAGGCTAATGTTGCTGTATTTTACGGCAGCGTCTATCCGCTGGTTGTTTATCTGGCCATCAACCAGGTCATCTTTTAGGGAGAGGACGGCATCCGGGTTCTTGATGTTTATTTTCCCGTTTTTTTGTTGGGCAATCATTTCCCGGCGGTTGTTTGTTTTCATCCGCTCGGATAGATAATCGAGCGATTTATCCTGAATATCCATCTGTCGCGATGTAATGTACATGCCCATGTGGCTTACTTTTATCATAAAACCTTCCAGTTTTTCGGAAGGTATTTTAACGGTCATATCTGCCGAGGTGCTAAAGGCCGAAACATGCATCACAGAGTCGTCGCTAACGCGGATATCCTGGCTGTTTACCGCTTCGGAACGCATTTGGTGGTGCATGACCATGCCGCCTAGCCTATTGGTAAGCGCCGATACCGAATCACCGGTTTGCTGTACGTTTTTTACCTTGAAAGCCATATCGGCCGTTTTTACCAGTTTATCGGGGCCGTTAAGCACGGTGTCGGCGACTATGCCGGCGGTATCCGCCGCCGCCGCTGCTTTATCGGCACTGGAGTATTCGTAATTTTTCCCTTTACAAGCAGCCAGCAAAGCTACAGCCGCCAGCACCACTAAGATTTTTGTTTTCATGATTGATTTATTGGTTTAGTATTGATACCCGGCACCAATAAAAAGTAACCCAGTATTTTCGGATTTAATTTGTATAAAATATTGACTATCAATTAATTAATACCATACCAGAAAGCCATCGGCTTATGTGCCGACGGCTAATGAAGTATCGATGGATGATATATTGATATTTTGGAGCAGTTGCTAAGCGCTCAGGAACTCAGTCCGTTGCGATTATTTGATTGGTTTTATATTGATACCCCTTAGCTCGCAATAGTAACCCTATCTCCGGCTGATATTTAAAATGTTACAAAGGGAGAGGGAGAGAGACAAGAGGATAGAACCAAGAGACAAGACAGAAGAGCTTCCCATCGCGTTATTGCGAGGAGCGGCTTGGGTTGAGAGGTGGGGCGACGCGGACAACCGACCGAAGGGAGCTCATTAATTCCTTTAAAAGACAATAAACACATTAGTAATCATCGGAGAGCAGAGCGGACCTGCAAAGCGGCTCTGCATGCCGATGATTGCCGCGCTTCGCTCGCAATGACGATGTTGTTGTGATGTTTTATTAAATCTATTCCGGGCAGTTATCCTTGCGGCGGGTATCTACGACATAGATAATTTTCCAGCCGTTGGCGGTTTTCATCAGCTGGAAAAAATTGATGCCGCAATGGCTGAAGGTTTTGCCGAGGTAGAATTTGTAGGGTGTCCATAGGCTGGCAAGTGGCCCATCCACTTTAATATCGCCGAAGGTAATACGCTCGTCATAAACATCCTTGTGTGGGGTGCCAACGGCTTTCAGGAAACCCGCCGGTTTTTCATTTTCGAGCGTGTAACTGCCGTCAGTATTAGGCTTTAGCCCCTGCAATACCATCCCATCAGCAAATACCGATTTCAGCAGAGTGCTATCGCCTTTGCGCATAGCGTCGAACATAGTGTTGATAGCTTTCTTGATATCCTCCTTATCGGTTTGGCAAAAAGCTTTGGTGGCGCTAAGGCTTATCAGTATGGCCAGGAGGAATAGTTTTTTCATGATGGCGTTTTGTTGGTGTAGGCAATTTATGCAATTTATTTGATATGTCACGAGCGACAGCGCGGCAATCGCGAATTAGCAGAGCCGCTCTCTAGATCCGACCTGCTTGCCGGAGATTGCCACGTCGCCCACACACACAGCCCTATGCCGCGCCTCGCAATGACAAAATTGTAAAAAGGCTAAAAACAAAAAAGCCCCGCATCCGCGAGGCTTCCCATTATCTTAAATGCCATTACGACATCTTCAGTTTCTTTTGTATATCGGCTACGTAGCCTTTGAATTTTTTATCGGTATCAATTAAATCTTCAACGGTTTGGCAAGCGTAGATTACGGTAGAGTGATCCCGGCCGCCAAAGAAGTGGCCTATCGATTTCAATGAGCTTTTGGTGTGGGCCTTGGCCAGGTACATGGATATCTGGCGTGCCTGTACAATCTCGCGCTTGCGGGTTTGCGATTTCACCATCTCTATCGGCACCTCAAAATATTCGCAAACCAGGCTTTGGATATATTCCATCGAAATTTCCTTGGCCGAATTCTTTACGAAGTTCTTCAGCATCTGCTTGGCCAGGTTCAAATCTATCTCCTTGCGGTTAAGGGTTGATTGTGCCAATAACGAAACCATGGCACCTTCCAGCTCACGCACGTTGTTATCAATATTGTGGGCAACGTATTCGATTACATCGTTGGATAGTTCAATGCCGTCCTGGTATATCTTGTTCTTCAGGATAGCCATGCGGGTTTCCAAATCAGGTATCTGCAAATCGGCAGAAAGGCCCCATTTGAAACGCGACAGCAAACGCTCTTCTAAACCGGCCAGGTCCTTAGGTGCTTTATCTGATGTGATGATCAGCTGTTTGCCGCTTTGGTGCAGGTGGTTGAAGATATGGAAGAAGAAATCCTGTGTTTTTTCTTTGCCGGCAAAGTTGTGCACATCATCCATAATGAGCACATCTATGGCCTGGTAAAAATTCACGAAATCGTTAATGTTGTTATGCTTCAGCGCATCTACGAATTGCTGGGTGAATTTTTCGCAGCTTACGTACAGCACCAGCTTATCGGGCAGGCTGCGTTTTATTTCGTTGCCTATGGCTTGCGCCAGGTGGGTTTTGCCCAGGCCTACGCCGCCGTATATCATTAAGGGGTTGAATGATGTGCCGCCCGGTTTGGCTGCAACGGCATAGCCTGCAGAACGTGCCAATCGGTTGCAATCGCCCTCTACAAAGTTCTCGAAAGTGTAGTTACGGTTAAGCTGAGGGTCTACATTCAGCTTCTTCAATCCCGGTATCACAAAAGGGTTTTTGATGTCCTTATTGATAGAGATCGGTATCGGCATCGATTGGTTTTTAGCCTCGGCGCCGTTGCCGTTAGATGGCATGTTGGTGGTGTACGGCTTGCTGGTAGATTGCTCAACAACAATGTTGTATTCCAGCCTGCCTTCATCGCCCAGTTGTTTCTTGATCGTTTTGCGCAAAAGGCCCACGTAGTGCTCTTCCAGCCATTCGTAAAAGAATAAACTCGGCACCTGTATGGTTAGCACGCTCCCTTCCATTCTTAGGGCTTTTATCGGCTCAAACCAGGTTTTGAAGCTCTGGGCCGGTATGTTGTCCTTTATGATGAGGAGGCAGCTATTCCAAACGGCAGTACAAGTTTTTTCCATAGTAGATTCAGTAATTCTTTGATTTTCAACGTCCCAACAAGCAACAATTCAGGCCGTTTCGGAACATCGAATATTCATAAAAAAAGCCAATTAAAAAATAAAATTTAACAATTTTTATGAAATATATTTATGCAAATCGAACCATTTTTTAATGTATAATTCATATTAAATGTTTATTTTTCGCATGACCACGGCATTAACTGCCCCTACAGTGCGTATTGGCAGTTTTATAAGTTTAAACAGCAATTTTCACCCGTTCTCCGCAAAGATATGCAGTTGCCCTACTCCAAATTACTCTAAATAAATTTTAGCCAGCGGTGATATTTTATTAGTATTCCCCGAAAATATCGCGGAGTGTATCAGCTATTTCGCCCAAGGTGGCATAGCTTTCTACGGCAGTTAAAATGTAAGGCATAAGGTTTTCGGGGCCATGGGCGGCGCTTGCTAAATTTTGCAAAGCCAGGCTTACTTCAACATTATTTCTTTGTTCTCTTAAACACAATAATTGCTCTGTTTGTTTGAGGCGGATAGAATCATTTATACGAAAAACATTATCTGCCACAGCCTCAGGCTGAATAAATTTATTTACGCCAACCAGCACACGTTCGCAGCTTTCAATATCGTTTTGGTATTGGTAAGCTGCCGCTGCAATCTCCTGTTGCATGTAGTCGTTTTCGATGGCTTTTACCGACCCACCCATCGCATCTATCTTATCTATATAGGTCTGTGCTGCGGCTTCCATCTGGTTGGTGAGCTCTTCTACAAAGAACGATCCCGCAAGCGGATCTACCGTATCGGTAACTCCGCTTTCGAAAGCGATGATTTGCTGGGTGCGAAGCGCAATTTTTGCTGCCGCTTCCGTAGGGAGCGAAAGCGCCTCATCATAGCCGTTTGTATGCAACGACTGCGTGCCGCCAAGCACTGCGGCCATAGCTTGCATGCCCACCCGCACGATATTGTTCATGGGCTGCTGGGCCGTTAAGGTAGAGCCACCTGTTTGCGTATGGAAACGCAACTTTTGCGCCCCCGCATCTGTTGCACCGAGTTCTTTGGTGATGTGTGCCCACATACGCCGCGCCGCCCTGAATTTGGCTATCTCCTCGAAGAAATTGTTGTGGCAGTTAAAGAAGAACGAGAGCCTTTTGGCGAATACGTTTATATCAAGCCCTTTATCAAGCGCAGCCTTTAAATAGGTTTTGCCGTTGGCCAGGGTAAAGGCCAGTTCCTGTACAGCGGTTGAGCCGGCTTCGCGGATGTGGTATCCGGATATAGAGATGGTGTTCCACTTGGGCACCTCCTGGCTGCAATATTCAAAAATATCAGTAATCAGTCGCATCGACGGCGTGGGCGGATATATATAGGTACCCCTTGCTGCGTACTCCTTTAATATGTCGTTTTGGATGGTGCCGGATATTTGCTTCAGATCAGCCCCTTGTTTTTTTGCCAGCGCGATGTACATAGCCAGCAGGATGGGGGCGGTGGCGTTAATCGTCATGCTGGTTGTGATACTCTCCAGCTGTATGCCGTCGAACAATGCCTCCATATCCATCAGCGAATCTATAGCTACGCCTACTTTGCCTACCTCGCCTTCAGCAAGCTCGTGGTCGCTGTCGTACCCTATCTGCGTAGGCAGGTCGAATGCTACGGAGAGGCCCATAGTGCCCTGGCTTAGTAAGTAATGGTAACGCTTGTTGCTTTCTTCGGCGGTAGAGAAACCGGCGTACTGGCGCATGGTCCAGGGTTTGCCGCGGTACATATCCTTCTGTATGCCGCGGGTATAGGGGAATTCGCCGGGCAGCTCGGCCATGCCCGAAGGTACGGTATAAACCTCCTTTACTTCAATGCCCGAGCTGTTGGTGATCTTTTTGCCGGCCATAGTGGTTAAAATAAATCCTCCAGATCCTGCCTCAACAGCGTGATGGCGATATCATAAGGGTTATCCTCCAGTTTGCTGAGGTGATTAAGGGTAATGCGGCCCAGATCCAGCCCGTTGGCACCTTCCGGCAGGGCTTTTACGGCACTGTTCACCACGGCAAGGGTGTCTTCTTTTACGCGTTTGATAACGGCCCAGGCACGCTCGGTTACATAAATTTGCTGGGTTACGTTGTGCTGATACTCGTTGCGTATCTCGTTTACGATGATGATGTGTACTTCGGCCGCCGGCATTTGGTTTGCGCCAAGGCGGATGAGCATATTGGCAGGGTTTACCCGCTCAACAAACAACACCAACCGCTCGTAGGCTTGCAACCTAAGCGGCAGCGTTTGCGCGCTTAAGCCTTTTTTTAGTTCGAGCGTTTGCAGGGTTTGGCTTTTTTCCAGGTAAGGTTTAAACAGGTAAAAGGCTACATATACCACGCCAATGCCGGCTACGGTATATTTTAATATGGCCATTAAAGTGCTGTAAAGATCCATGGTTTTTAAATGTTAGGCAGAGGTCATAAATAATACGACGGCTGCAAAAATCCGCATTTTACCTTATATTTGTGTAGTTAATCATAAAAATAAGATGAGTGCCATTGCTGAAACCATGATTGCCCCCGTAACGTTTACGCCGGGTGCCGTAAAAGAACTTTTTAAACTGAGGGATCAGCAAGAGCTGAACAACGATTTTGGCTTGCGTATTGGCGTTGAAGGCGGCGGCTGCTCGGGTATGAGCTATGTGCTGGGTTTCGACCAGAAAAAAGACGGCGACCAGGAGTACATTATTGATGGCTTGGTTGTGTTTATGCACAAAGCGCATGGCTTGTATTTAGCGGGCATGCAGATAGATTTCCAGAACGGCCTGAACGCCCGCGGGTTTACTTTCAATAACCCTAATGCTGCCAGCACTTGCGGTTGCGGCACATCCTTCTCGGTGTAATCGACCCCTTTTATATATTGTACTTGGCCCCATCCTCAAAAAGGATGGGGTTTTTTATTTGAGCAAAGCCTTTATTTCTTCGGTTTTGATATCTTTTATGGTGCGGTCTATCCAAAGCGGAACCATGCCATTGTTATACCCCTGGCTTTGGAAAGCGATATTCCCTTTTGGGCTTATCACCAGGTTTACCGGGCATTCCTTTACACCGTAAAAGCTGAAGTAGGCTTCTGCATCGCCAATTACATTGTATTTAAAGGGCGATACTTTTAAAAAACGTTGCAGGTCCTCTTTTTTATCGATGCTTAGTGCTAAAAAAACTACGTTCTTGTCGTTTTTATATTTATCTGCAAGGATATTCAGTTCGGGCATTTCGTACCGGCATGGCGGGCAGGCTATAAACCAAAAACTTACCACCACAATTTTGCCCTTCAGATCTTCGCCTGCAATCAGTTTGCCGTTCACGTTCGTCATGTTCAGGAATATCATATGATTCCCTTTCTTAAAAAACAAAGTAGATTTTGGCACACCGATAGCCGCGAGCCCTTTTGAGGTATCCCTGAGTGTGAGTACAAAGGCGGTGCTGTCGCTTTCGGCATCAACGGGCTTTAATTGGTAATTGCCGGTGGCTATCAACCTGCTCCAATCGGAGTATTCATATTTCAAGCCATTAGCGCTGGTTACCACCGTGTTCTGGTTAAAGCCGTACTCTTCTGCAGGTTTGGTAAGCGTGGTTTGCGCGTACGCGCAAAAATGGGTCAGTAACGCGAGGCATGGCAGCAGTATATATCGTTTCATGTAAAAATTCGCTTTGAGGTAAAAGGCAAAAAAATGCGGTTTTGCGCCTGGGCTATGGTTAATTTTCGGCCTTCGCCTGCGCGATGGCTTTTTTGAGAGACAAAAGGCTACCGGTGCCGTAGCCGCTGGAACTGAAACGGGTGATGCCATTTTTATCTATCACTACATTGGTAGGGTAGCTGGCAACGCCATAGCGATTGCAATCATCACGGGCATCGTAAATTTGACGGTAGCTGAACGGCGTAGCTTTTAGGAAATCTTTTACCTCGTATTTTAGGTCGGTACTGAAACCGATAAATACCACGTCGGGGTTGTCGGCCACCAGTTGGTTAAGTTCGGGTATTTCCTGCTGGCAGGGCGCACAGGCGATAAACCAAAAATTCAATACCACAACTTTCCCCTGGAGTGTTTTGAAATCTACCTTTTGGCCGTTTACGTCGCGGGCGTTGAACAATTCCTTTTTCTGGCCGATAGGGAAAGCGGGGCTGGGCGGCAGCGCGGGCATTGAGTTATTGCGGCGTTCTTTGTCCTCGGCGGTCATCTTTACGAGGGTAAGTGTATCGGCATCCCTGCTCTTTCCCCGTAACATATAGTCGCCCGATGTGACCAGTTTTTGCCATGCTGCGTAAGGGTATATTGTACCGGCAGAATCTTTTATTACCTTGCTCTCCATATCCGCGCGCGACGTTGTTACCACGCGGGTTACGGATGTGGTTTGTTGTGCAGCAGCTTGCAGCACACATACAACAATGATTGTTAAAAGCAATAAGTATTTTTTCATGATGGCGAATGTTGATGATAACGAAAGTACGGCTTGTATGGCAGCCCTGCAATACGCAATAATTATCTGTTTTATTAATTTGCCTGCTTGTAACAAATTGCGCCGTACCATAGTCAAAAGCAAACGAGTCTTTTTAAAACTATCCCATGCCGGTAAAAACTACCTACAGAGAAAACATAGCTATAGCCTTACAATCCATCGCAGGCAACAGGCTGCGCACATCGCTTACGGCGTTGATTATTGCCATAGGCATTACCGCGCTGGTAGGGATTTTGACTTCTATTGAAGGGATAAAACAGGTAACGAACGATGCCTTCGCGGGGCTGGGTGCCAACTCGTTCACTATACAAAACCGCGGATCGGGCATCAGCTTCGGTAACGGCGGGCACCGCAAGCGTTATCCCGCCATTGCCTACCAGGAAGCCGAACGCTTTCAGAAGCTGTTTAAGCTGCCTGTGCGCATCAGTATAGATTTTACGGTAACCGGTACCGCTATAGCCAAATACGAAAGCATAAAGACCAACCCCAACCTGCAAGTTATCGGCAGCAACGAGAACTATCTGGCTATAAAGGGGCATAAGCTGGCATTGGGCCGCAACTTTTCGGCCTCCGAAATAGATCACGGTACCAACGTGGTAATTATTGGCGATGAGCTGAAGAACAAGCTTTTCCCCAAAACCGACCCCATCAACAAAACCATATTGCTGGGCAGCAGCAAATTCAGAATTATAGGCGTTATTGCTGCTAAAGGCGCCAATAGTTTTGGCGGCGACAGATTCTGCATTATACCGGTGCAAAAGGCCCGGCAGATAGCACAAAGCAACAAACCATCGTTTTCTATCACGGTAAATGTTGCCGGCCCGGAAGCGCTGGATGCTACTATAGGCGAGGCTACATCGCTGTTCAGAAACGTGCGCAGCCTGCACCTGGGGCAGGATGATAACTTCGAGATATTCCGTGCCGACTCCATACAAGCCGAACTGATGAATAACCTTGGCTACGTAACCATAGCGGGCTTCGCGATAGCCTTTATTACACTTATAGGAGCTGCCATAGGTCTCATGAATATCATGCTGGTATCGGTAACAGAACGTACGCGCGAAATTGGCCTGCGCAAGGCCATCGGCGCAACGCCATCGGTAATACGCAAGCAATTTTTGATAGAAGCTATCGTAATATGCCTGTTGGGCGGCATCGGCGGCATCATACTGGGTATATTGGGCGGCAACCTCATAGCGGTATCCATCAGCGGTACGTTCATCGTGCCATGGCTGTGGCTCTTCGTGGCCATTATGCTTTGTACCACTATCGGTTTATCATCGGGTTACTACCCGGCAAAAAAAGCAGCCCGATTGGATCCGGTTGAAGCGCTGCGATACGAATAGAGTTAAGAATCAAGAGACAAGATTCAAGACAGAATAGGAATTGCGACGGCCAGGAATCAAGAAAACGGCATGGTTGCCAAACATACATTATAGCAAAACGGGAATATAAGCTTAGCTCTATTCCCGTTCCTATTTTATATCTTAACTCTTGAATCTTGTCTCTTGATTCTCCCCTCTAGCCTCTAAAAAAGCAACTTATTCTTCAGCGGATAATCTTTCAATAGTTTTTCTACGTAATCGGTAGTGAGGGCATCTTCGAAAGCCTGGGCGTGACGCGGGTGGTGCATATCGCTCGATATAAAATCTACAATCTGGTTATCTACCATATCCTCGGCCATTTTTTTCGTTGGCTTGCCATAGTAGCCCGTAAGCGAGATGGTGTTTATCTGCAAGGCGCAGCCCCAACTGCGTATCATCATCATGCGTTCTATGTCCATATAGGCATATCGCTCCGGGTGGGCCAGGATAGGCTTGTAGCCGGCATCGCGCATTTTTTGGATGGTTTGGATAATGTTTGGCGGCTCATTGATGAAAGATAGCTCGAACAGTACATAATTATCTGCGCCCATCGTCATCAGGCTGCGCTCTTCTATCCGCTTTTCAAAGGTTTCGTCGAAGTAATGCTCTGCAGCGGCCTCAACGGGGATATCGATGTTTTGGTTTATCAATTCGGCCTTCAATACGGCAAGGGCATTCATGATGCTGTCGCGGTCGTTGCGGTAATAATCAACCATAACGTGCGGCGTGGCAATTACTTTTTTGATGCCAAGCTCTATCATTTTTTTGATGAGCACTACAGATTCCTCCGGCGTTTGCGCGCCATCGTCAATCCCCGGCAGTACATGCGAGTGCATATCTACCACAATAGGCCCATAGTCGAGCGTCCGTACTTTCTTTACTTCCTTTTTCTTGAATAATCCAAACATCCTTTAACGGTTATTATATTGGTCGCTGTAATACTCCTGGTAATGGCCCGATGTTACATCGCTCAGCCATGCCTCATTGGCCAGGTACCAGTCAACGGTTTTTTCCAGCCCCTCCTCAAAAGTGATGGATGGTTCCCAGCCAAGTTCGTTTTTTAATTTGGTAGCGTCAATAGCGTAACGCAGATCGTGCCCCGCGCGGTCGGTAACATAGGTAATCAGTTTAGCCGATTCGCCCTCCTCGCGGTCCAGTTTTTTATCTAATATACTACAAAGTAATTTAATCAGGTCGATATTTTTCCACTCGTTGTGGCCGCCAATGTTATAAGTAGTGCCGGTAGCCGCATTATGGAATATTACGTCTATAGCGCGGGCATGATCTTCTACCCACAGCCAATCGCGTATGTTCTCGCCTTTGCCATAAACCGGCACGGGTTTTTGTTGTTTTATATTGTTGATAGCCAGCGGTATCAGCTTCTCTGGGAAGTGAAACGAACCGTAGTTGTTGCTACAGTTAGATATAACAGTTGGCAAGCCGTAAGTGTCATAGTAGGCGCGCACAAAATGATCCGAGCTTGCCTTGGATGCCGAATACGGGGAATGCGGGTCGTAGGCGGTAGTTTCTGTAAACATATCGGTATCGCCCAGGGTGCCGTAAACCTCATCGGTAGATACATGGTAAAAACGTTTAGATGCATAATCATCTTTCCATATGGTTTTTGCGGCGTTGAGCAGGTTAACAGTACCCACTACGTTGGTCATCACAAATTCCAGCGGGTTGGTAATGGAGCGGTCCACGTGCGATTCTGCAGCCAAATGTATCACCGCGTCGGGCTGCTCTATCTCGAACAGGTTACTGATGTAAGCCAGATCCACGATATCGCCTTTCACGAAACGGTAGTTAGGCTCGTTTTCGATATCCTTCAGGTTGGCCAGGTTGCCTGCATAAGTAAGCTTATCCAGGTTTACAATTTGGTACTGCGGGTACGTTTTTACAAAACGGCGCACTACGTGCGATCCTATAAAGCCTGCGCCACCGGTAATGATAATTTTTTTCATCTGAAAGCTTTTTCAATTGAGGGCTCAGCCAGCTTGCGGCAGGGGCCTATCTTAAAATTGTGTATTATAATGGGTTTTCTGCCAGGTACTTTTCCCAGGCCCAGGCGGAGGACATCATGACGTTGATATCCAACTCTGTTTTCCAGTTAAGCTTGTTGGTAGATTTGGTAACATCACCCCAAACCTGTTCTACATCGCCGGCGCGCGCCGGGCCGATCTGGTAGTTGAGTTTTACACCGGTGCTGCTTTCGAAAGCTTTGATCACTTCCAGTACCGATGTGCCTGTACCCGTGCCGATATTGAACATATCGTAGCCTTTAAAGCTCTCCTTTTCTGCCAGCTTTAGGGCGGCAACATGCGCCTTTCCCAAATCTACTACGTGGATATAATCGCGTATGTTACTGCCGTCCGGTGTGTTGTATTGATCGCCGAATACAGTAAGCTTTTCGCGTTTGCCAATGGCTGTTTGGGTAATGAAGGGCACCAGGTTTTGCGGCACGCCGATGGGTAGTTCGCCTATCAGTGCGCTGTCATGTGCGCCAACCGGGTTAAAATACCTTAGCGATATTATTTTATATACGCTGCCCGCAGCAATCACATCCTGCAATATCTCTTCGGCTATTTGCTTGGTGTTGCCATAGGGCGATTGCGCCGCTTTTACGGGCGCATCTTCGGTAACCGGCAAAACATCGGGCTGGCCATAAACGGTACAGCTTGATGAAAATACAAAATTCAGCGCTTTGCCTTCATAGGCATTCAGTACGTTTATGAGCGAGAAGAAATTGTTGCGATAGTATTTCAGCGGTTCCCTTACCGATTCGCCAACGGCTTTGAAAGCCGCAAAGTGGATAATGCCGCCAACCTCCGGCTCTTGCCGGGCAAAATCTTTTACGGCAGCGTCGTCGCAAAGGTCCAGTTTGTAAAAAGCGGGTTTGTAGCCGATGATTTTGGCGAGTTGATCTAATATCTTGATGTTGGAGTTAGAGAGGTCATCTATAATTACTGGTTCGTAACCTGCATTTACCAGCTCCACTACGGTATGCGAGCCTATGAAACCTAAACCTCCTGTAACTAATATTTTCATGTATAAGGCTTTTGTATGTATTGAGCAAGGCCCGTATTGCCAAAACATTACGGGCCTTGTCTTTATTATTTATTATAGGTTGTAAAATCTTTGTGTTCCACTTTTTCTATCACATCCTGCGGGAGCGATTTAAAATATTCATAAGTAATCTTGAGGCCTTCCTCGCGCGATACCTTAGGTTCCCAGCCTAAAATTGCGCGGGCCTTGGTAATATCGGGGCGGCGTTGTTTGGGGTCGTCCATCGGCAGGTCTTTATAAACCATTTTTTGAGAGGTACCGGTAAGCTTGATGATCTCTTCGCCGAACTCCTTGATGGTTATTTCGCTTGGGTTGCCAATGTTCATGGGCTGCGCGTAATCGCTAAAGAGCAAGCGGTAAATGCCTTCGATCAAATCGCTTACGTAGCAGAACGAGCGGGTTTGCGAACCATCGCCAAATACGGTTAAATCTTCGCCGCGGATAGCCTGGCCTATGAATGCAGGCAGCACGCGGCCATCATTAAGGCGCATACGCGGGCCGTAGGTGTTGAATATACGCACGATGCGGGTTTCCAAACCATGGAAGGTGTGGTAGGCCATGGTGATAGATTCCTGGAAACGCTTGGCCTCGTCATACACGCCGCGCGGGCCAACGGTGTTTACGTTGCCCCAGTATTCTTCGGGCTGCGGGTTCACGTTTGGGTCGCCATAAATTTCTGAGGTAGATGCGATAAGCATCCGGGCGTTTTTATGTTTGGCCAAACCCAGCAGGTTATGCGTACCCAAAGAGCCTACTTTTAAGGTTTGGATAGGTATCTTAAGGTAATCTATCGGGCTTGCAGGCGAGGCGAAGTGCAGGATGTAATCCAGTTCGCCGGCTACATATACGAAGGTAGATACATCGTGATTGTAAAACTCGAAGTTCTCCAGCTTGAACAGGTGCTCAATGTTGCGCAGGTCGCCTGTGATAAGGTTATCCATCGCAATAACATGAAAATCTTCGCTGATAAACCTGTCGCACAAATGCGAACCCAGGAAGCCGGCTGCACCGGTAATTAAGATACGTTTACGCTTTGCCATCAATATTATTTTATTTGTTGTGTTTTAAAAACCCCGTTGCCAATGTGTTACGGGAGATGATAAGGGCAATATAGCACGAACTTGCATTTATGTTGTTACTTTTACTGCCCGACGAAGATAATAATTACGATCTTAAAATGCTTCTACTATATAACTTTGGAATCACTTTATACTATTGCCTGCTATATATTGTGTCCATTTTTAATAATAAAGCAAAATTGTGGATAAAAGGACGGCAACGCCAACAGGTACAGCCCCTGCCAGCGAGCGTCTGGTTCCATTTTGCATCGCTGGGCGAGTTTGAGCAAGGCAGGCCTGTGTTGGAGCGGATGCGGCAGTTATATCCCGGGAAGCCTATCGTTATTACTTTTTTTTCGCCCTCAGGTTACGAGGTGCGCAAGAACACACCGCTTGCGGATGCCGTTTATTACCTGCCGTTGGACACCCACCGCAATGCCCGAAAATTTGTGGAAGCCATAAAGCCCGAGATGGCTATTTTTACCAAATACGAGTATTGGTACCATTATTTTAACCGGTTGCATCAACAGCACGTGCCGCTGTACATCATATCCGGCATATTCAGGCCGGGGCAGGTGTTTTTTAAATGGTATGGCGGCTTGCACAGCAGGATGCTGAAAATGGTAACCTGGTTTTTTGTGCAGGATGCAGACAGTAAGCACTTGCTGCAGGGGCTGGGCAAATCGAATATAACAATCAGCGGCGATACCCGGTTTGATAGGGTTTGGGCCAATGCGCAACAACCAAAAGAGCTGCCTGAGATTGCCGCCTTTAAGGGCGACGCAAAGCTATTTGTTGCAGGCAGCACCTGGCCGGCCGACGAAAAACTGCTTGCAGCTTTGATAGCTAAATACCCTGGCTGGAAATTCATCATAGCCCCGCACGAGATTGGGAAGGATAAAATCGGCCATGTGCTGAGCCTCTTGCCAAAGGAATCAAGCATCCGGTACTCCGAAATCTCAAATCTCAAATATCACGTCTCAAATCTTGTCATCGATAACATTGGTATGCTTTCGTCGCTTTACCAGTATGCGGATATTGCTTACATCGGCGGCGGCTTCGGCGCAGGTATTCACAATACGCTGGAGGCCGCCGCATTCGGTATGCCGGTGATATTCGGCCCGAAGTATGATAAATTCAAAGAGGCTAAGGATATGATCGCTCTGGAGGCCGCCTTTAGCATCAACAGTGAGGAGGAGTTATTGAGTACGGCGGACAGTTTGATGGACGATGAGATATTCCGTTACCGAACGAGCAGGACCGCAAAAAAATACGTGGAGGATCATATTGGGGCAACGGAGGCTATTGTGAAATATATTAAGGAGAAGCATTGATGGGCGTTTCGGCCGGTTTGTTTCTTTCCACCGCTTCCATATAATCATACAGGATATTGTAATTATCCAGTTCCTTGCCTTTAAGCACGTCGGTATAGATAAAGACAGGGCTTCCATAGCACCAATTGTGCCACCAAAACCTGATTTTGCCCCACCAGGATTTTGGACGCAGCGTTTCGGGGTTGTGAAGGATAACAATTATAGCACCCTCGATGAGTGTTAAATTATACACATCAGCCCATTTAATAACTCTTTTGCGGTAGCGGTCATCAATTCCTTCCTCACTTATTTCAAGGAGCACCTTTGTTTTGAAAGAAAAAAACCGGTAAAAAACTATAGACCCACTAATGAGGTAAACTAACAAAGCCATAAACCAAAACCAATCAAACCCAGGCTTATAAAGTTTTAGGCAGGGTAACGCCGTCAAAATTATAAAGGGAACTAATACTTTGTAATTAAGGTACCTGCTATTGTAAATTTTGATGTTGTCCATTGATTTAGTATAAAGGTAGATGTTTGGTTCGGTTGAATTGTAAATTTTCTTACCCGTAGAGAAGCTAATATTGTGTCTCTACAATTTTCCTTAATATTGCCGCCATGGGTTTTCTGGATATCCCCGGCTTGGGCAAGGCACATTATCATGAATACGGCAGCGGCACCAAACCCCTGCTGGCTTTTCATGGGTACGGGATGACGGGCAGGCAGTTCCATGTGCTGGAGAAATCCATCCTGAAAGAATACCACGTTTTCGGTTTCGACCATTTTTTTCATGGCGAAAGCAAAGTTGAAGGCTGGAGCGAGGCTCAAATCGTTGCCGGTATGCCCAAAGCTATGGTAAAAGCCTACGCCGAAGAATGGTTTAAGGCCCGTGGCCGGCAGCGTTTCTCGGTGATGGGCTATTCCATCGGGGCCAATATCGCGCTGCTATTGCTTGAAGAATACGCCGACCTGATAGACGAAGTTATACTGATGGCACCTGATGGGTTATCGGTTTACAAGGGCTTCGATTTCCTTACCAATAAACCGGTTGGCAGGCTGTTTTTTAAAACAGTTACCAAAAGCAAATGGTTGGCACCGGGATTAATCAAAGCACTCAAAAAAATAGGTTTTATAGATGAGAGCCTCTTCAACATCGCCTATAATGAGATTGATACCGAACAAAAACGGCAGGATGTATATTATACCCTAAACCTCATCCGCTTGCTAAAACCCGATATCGCCAAAGTTGCACAATTGATTAACCGGCACCATATCAAATGCCGCCTGATATTCGGCAAGAGCGATAACCTGTTCCCTATGAAAGCTGCGATGCCATTTATAGGTGCATTAGATAACCCTGAAGTGCATGAAGTACCCCTGGGCCATTGGCTGGTGGTGAAGCAATTGGACGAGTATTTAGTAAATTTACCGCAATGATAGCCGCCCGCCGCAAAAAATTCCTGGCTGATGCCTTTGCCAAATACATGTATTACCGCATGCGCAAGGCTTTTAACAGGCTGGAGGTGGTGAACATGATACAGCCGAAGTCAGGCCACTCGGTACTGCTGCTGTGCAACCACTTCGGCTGGTGGGACGGGCTTTGGGCCAACTACCTGGCCTATTGGCACCTTAAACGTAAATCGTACATCATGATGCAGGAAGACCACCTGCAAGCACGCATGTGGCTAAACCATTGCGGGGCGTTCTCCATCAGCCGCAGCTCGCGCGAGATGATTAAATCCCTGCAGCATGCGGCCGATATTCTGAACGATGCCGAAAACATGGTCATCGTTTTCCCGCAGGGCGAACTCATCTCCAACCATACTGATGTAATCAAGGTAGAGAAAGGTATCGAGCGGCTCATCAAAAACATCAAAGGTCCTTGCCATATTATCTATAACTGCGCATTGATAGAGTATTTCGAGAGCCTGAAGCCATCGGTGTACTTCCACCTGCTGGATTTGGGCGTGGCCGGAGAATTGAGCTTCGAAGAACTTACGGAGAAGATAAACACTTTCCACCGGCAGGCCTTGAAGGATCAGGTAAACGTATCGCATTAACCATGATCTACCCAAAAAAGAACCTCTTGATGAAATGGATTTTCGACACCTACGTAAAGTGGCAGGTGGGCAAAACTTTCCATGAGTTTTTTTATAACAGGGTGGAGCTGGATAGCAGCAAATCTGTACTGCTGGTAGCAAACCACTTCAGTTTTTGGGATGGGCTGATACTATATATATTGAACGACGGGTTGCTGCACAAGAAATTCCATGTGATGATACTGGAAGATACTGCAAAGCGCGAGGGTATGCTGCGCTACGCCGGGGCGTTCTCGGTAAGCAAAAATTCCCGCGATATTCTGCAATCTTTGGACTATGCAGCCCAATTACTGGATGAGCCCGGTAACCTGGTGCTGATGTTTCCGCAGGGGAAGCTGTACTCAAACTTTGTTGAGAAGGTGAATTTTGAGCAGGGCCTGCTCAAAATCATCAAAAAAGCCGAAGGGAAATACCAGCTATTGTTTGCTGCAACTTTTATTCAGTACTTTAAACATAAAAAGCCCTCGGTAACTGTTTACTTAAAAACCGATAACCAGATCTATGCCGATAAAACCATCGATGCGCTGCAAAGCGCTTACCAACAGCACTACGAGGCAAGCAAATTACGCCAAACCGAAATCGATATAAAGTGATTATAGTCCTGCTTATTGTTTTCACGTTTTTGATACTGCGCTTTACGGTAACCCTGTTCAATTTCCTCTCGAACCCGAAACTGCCGCGCATAGGCAAGCATTATGCCGATAAGGTTTCTATCCTGATACCTGCCCGCAATGAGGCTGAAGACATTGTGTCGCTGCTTACTTCCATCCATCAACAAGATTACGGTAATTATGAAGTACTAATACTGGACGATAATTCTACAGACGACACCTATAAAGTTTGCGCTGCTTTTTGCGCAAAACACCCTGGTTTTAGTGTAATTAAAGGCAAGGCCCTGCCTGCAGGCTGGCTTGGCAAAAACTACGCCTGCCACCAATTGGCGCAACATGCCACAGGAGATTATTATTTGTTTTTGGATGCCGACGAACAGGTGCAAAACGGACTCATCAACAGCGCGGTGCACCGTATGAAACTGCGCGGCCTGGCACTGCTTAGCCTGTTTACCAACCAAACCATGCGCAGCGCGGGCGAAGAAATGGTGGTGCCGCTGATGCATTACATCCTTTTAAACCTTTTGCCCCTGCGATTAGTCTACCTGCTAAAAACCGCGGCCCTATCTGCCGCCAGCGGGCAGTTCATGTTATTTGATGCTGCCGGTTACAAACAATACCAATGGCACCAAATGGTAAAAAACAAAGTGGTAGAAGATGTGGAGATAATGAAACTGGTAAAAGCAACCAAACTAAACGGTGAAGCCCTGCTGGCCAACGGCATGATCAGCTGCCGCATGTATAAAGGGTATAACGAAGCCATTAATGGCTTCGGCAAGAATTTTTTGGCGGCTTTCAATTATAACATCATTGGCTTTTTGATATACCTGCTACTCATCATCGGCGGGCCGGCCATCATCATAATGACCATGAACCTCAATTTAATATTTATTATGCTGGGCCTGATACTGCTGGGCAGGGTGATGATATCCTTATCCGCAGGGCAAAACGCTTTAACGAATTTATTTTTGCACCCGGTACAAATGTTTAGCTTGCTACTTATCGGCATTACCTCAATACAAAAACACCTTAGCAAAACCACCGAATGGAAAGGCCGAAAAATCTCAGTATAAGTCCGCGTACGGCCATCATCGTTATTATCTTGTTCCACGTTGTGGGCCTGGTGGGCTTGTTGGTGCCTTTTACGCGTCCTTTATTTTTGCAGATAGTGCCTTGGCACATCCTGCTGATGCTGTTGGTTATCATACTGGCGCATAAGAATTTTGACGAAAAATTCCTCTCGTTTATGGTCCTGGTTTTCGTATCCGGCATTGTGTTGGAATGGATTGGCGTACACAAAAAATGGGTTTTCGGCGATTATGCGTACGGCAAAACACTTGGCGTTAAAATATTGGATATCCCCCTCACCATCGGCATCAATTGGTTTTTGCTTATTTATGGCGCTGGGGTTACCATGCAGCGCAGCCGGCTAAAAAGCATAACGGCCCGGGTAGTAGCCGGCGCATTGCTGCTGGTATTGCTTGATCTGTTGATAGAACCCGTAGCCACCCGCTTTGATTACTGGCATTGGACAGGCAACATCATCCCCTTTAAAAATTACTATTGCTGGTTTTTGGTAAGCGCTGCGATGCTTTTCGTGTTCGAGAAGTTCGGCTTTAAAAAGCAAGGCATTGCCGCGCCGGTGCTGCTGGCAACGGAATTTGTGTTTTTTGGGGTGCTGGTGATTGTCTGAACCGTTGATTTTTCGTTGATAATTTGTTTTTAACTTGCACTCAAGAGGGCTACGCCGTTTTAATGATTTTTAGATTTCGTTGATACGTGGTCTGCCAGGTAGTTCTTTAATCAAGATTCAAACTTCAGCGGAATCATTTAATCATTAAAATCAGCGGTTCAGAAATTGCGCCAGGGAAAGGGTTTAGCCCGAAGGGCCGGAGCGCAGCGCAGCCCTGCAAAGCCCAGCCCGAAGGGGGCGCCATTATTATTTGTCTGAACTCTAATTTAGGGAATTGAAAGAATTTGTCTAAACTCGAATTTTATGGAATTAAAAGAATTTCCAGAATTCTAAAACAAACCTTCGAAGTAGGGATTCCCTTCCAACCTTCCAACTTTTTAACCTTTCCAACTTTCCCCAACTAAAATAAATACCGTAAATTTGCCATCAAATGGGTGATTATCAATTAAAGGTTACGATAGATCAGGACTCGGGCTTTTGCTTCGGGGTGGTGTATGCTATAGATATGGCCGAGGAGATACTGGCCGAGGATGGCTATTTGTATTGCCTGGGCGATATTGTGCACAACGATGAAGAGGTTGACCGCCTGAAGGCCCTGGGTCTGCGCATTATAGAACATGCCGACCTGGTAGGTTTGCACGATGAAAAGGTGCTTATTCGCGCACACGGCGAAGCACCCGAAACCTATAAAATTGCTTTAGAAAACAACATTACCCTGATAGATGCCAGCTGCCCGGTGGTGCTTAAGCTGCAAAATCGCATCAAAACATCGTACGATAACAACGAGAAGATACTCATATTTGGCAAGCATGGCCATGCGGAAGTAGTGGGCCTTGAGGGCCAAACCAATGGCAACGCGCTGGTTTTTCAGGACATTAGCGAACTGGATAACGCCGACCTGCCCGCCAATTTTACCCTATATAGCCAAACCACCAAAAGCATGGAGAAATTTTACCATGTAAAGGATGAACTGCTGAGCCGTGGTTACGAGGTGAAAGCAAACGATACCATTTGCCGCCAGGTAAGCAACCGCGATAAGGATTTGCCCGCCTTTGTGGCCAGGTTTGATAAAATCGTGTTCGTATCGGGCAAAAAATCGAGCAACGGCAAGGTGCTTTACGAGGTTTGCCGCAAGCATAATCCTAATACTTATTTTATATCGAGCGTGAGCGAGCTGGACAAGAACATGTTTGCCCCAGGCGATAAGGTAGGCATTGCCGGCGCCACATCGAGCCCCATGTGGCTGATGCAGATGGTAAAAGCCGAGCTCGAAACCTACTAAATCATCCTATGAAAAAGGCGCTAATCATTGTTTTACTTTTTTTAAGCGCCTGCCGGCAAAAGCATGATGCAAACGATTACCTCTACAAGATTGCCGACACTGCCGATAATTACGGCTATGTAAATGCCAAAGGCGATACCCTTATCCCCATGGGCAAATACCCCATGTGCTTTACAGACACCTTTAAAACCTTCGCGGTAGTTACCGACCCGCAGACAGGCTTCGTGGCGATAGATCGTAACCAAAAAATATTATATAAGGTGTTCCCTTTCGATAACGGACCCGACTATATCTCGGATGGATATTTCCGCATTGAGGATGGCGATAAAATTGGTTATGCCGATACCACCGGCAAGGTGGCCATTGCAGCCAGGTTCGGCTGCGCATTCCCTTTTGAACACGGCAGGGCAAAAGTGAGCGACAGTTGCAAAACCATTGCCGACGGCGAACACTCCACCTGGCAAAGCGATAACTGGTATTATATAGATAAAACCGGCAAACGCGTTAAATAAGGAACGGGTTTTGCACAGCGTTAGCTCAGATTCATCTCCCTTGGAAAAAGCACCATCATATACCGGTTTATTAGTAGCCCTGTTGGTTATCGGCAGCTGGGTTAGCAGCACTTTGTTACTGATGCAATGGCAGGTTGATTTCGCAAATCCGCTACTATACTTGTTTATCTTGGTGCAGATGCACTTGTACACCGGCTTATTCATCACCGCGCACGATGCTATGCACGGCACGGTTGCGCCAAACAAGGCCATCAACAACCTGGTGGGTTACATCTGCACCTTTCTTTATGCCGCTTTTTTGTACCCGCAGCTTTATACCAAGCACCACAAACACCACAGCCATGTACATACGGCGGGTGACCCGGACTACCACAACGGCAACTTTTTTGCATGGTACGTGCAATTCATCCGTAATTACCTCTCCATCTGGCAAATTGTGGCGATGGCCATCCTTTTCAATATATTTAAGTTAGGGGTGCCTCAGCCCAACCTTATTATGTTTTGGGTAGTACCATCGCTATTGAGCACCTTGCAGTTATTTTACTTCGGTACTTACCTGCCGCATAAAGGCGAGCATGATAACAAGCACCAAAGCCGCAGCCAGCACCGCAACCATTTCCTGGCTTTTTTTAGTTGCTATTTCTTCGGCTATCATTACGAGCATCATGATGCGCCATGGGTGCCGTGGTGGAAGTTGTGGCGAAGCCCGGCACCTTCTGGAGCCTCACCTAAATCCTCTCCAAAGGAGAGGACTTTAAAAACAGTATAGAGAACCCTCTCCTTTGGAGAGGGCAGGGTGAGGCTTCTTCAAAGTTTCCAGTTCAGAAGGCAGAGGGGATAAAATCCTTCCTTTAATCCATTATTAATCATAGCTTTATACCATGGACAGGTATGAAATATTAAACGAATTAGCGCCTCCAGGGGCAACATATTTCTCGGCAGCACCGCATAATGAGCGTTTTTCGCCGGAGGATGATGACACGGTGGACCTTGTTGTGCGTTTTTATAAAAAAGATGGTACCGCCTGGGTGGCTAATTTTGAAGCCGGCGATGGTTGGGATGAAGTGGCAGAGCTACCCGGAACCAGCAATATATTCGTATTGGCCGGCGGCCAATGTTACCTGGTGAACCCGGAGTCGGAACAGCCTGTAAGCAAATTTGGCGGAGACTATGACGACGTGCTTTATAACGCCGACGGCAGGCTTGTGCTTGCCGGAAGAAACGGGCTGGCCGTTGTGGAAGCAAACGGGCAGCATTGGCTATCGGAAAAGTTCTCCCTGGGCGGCTTAGAGAACCTGGCGCTAAAAAACAACATCCTTACCGGGCAGGCTATTGACGGGCTGCCCGGATCAAAAAAGGGGCTGCCTTTTAGTTATAATATTGATACAAGGGTACTGAACGGCGGAATCTATAAAGAATTTATAAAACCATGGTGGAAGTTCTGGTAATCCCCAGCGCCACCCCCCCACCCCCTGAAGGGGGAGCTTTTGATTAACATAGTTAAAATAAAGGACTCTCTCCTTTGGAGAGGGCAGGGTGAGGCTTCTTCGGCGACCAGCCATCCAAATATGATCCTTATCATTAATTTGTAATTTGTCCTCTCTGTAATGAGGCGCAGCTATAAATTATCTTATTTTTGCTGACTTTTAAATTATGGCGAAAAAGGGAGTTTTACTGGTAAATCTGGGTACGCCGGATAGTCCTTCTACTGCGGATGTACGCAAATACCTCGATGAATTTTTGATGGACCCAAGGGTGATAGATGTGAATGCAGCACTGCGTACATTTTTGGTGAAAGCCATTATCGTTCCTTTTAGGGCACCAAAATCCGCTAAATTGTACAAGGCCATCTGGGACGATAAAACCGGCTCGCCATTGAAGCATTACAGCATGTTGCAACAGCAAGCCCTGCAGAAACGCCTTGGTGATGGCTATATGGTAGAGCTGGCTATGCGCTACCAAAGCCCCTCTATCGAATCGGCATTGGCGCGCTTGAAAGAAGCGCTGGTGAGCGAGATACAGGTTATCGCCTTGTTCCCGCAATATGCATCGGCTAGTACAGGGTCTGTGCACGAGAAAGTGATGCGCATCGTAAAAGAATGGCAAACCGTGCCTGATATTACTTTCACTAACTCGTTCCACGATAATGAGCTGATGATTGAAACCTTTGCAGACAATGCCGCTAAACATCAGCCCGAAACATACGACCATATCCTGTTCAGTTTCCACGGCCTACCGCAACGCCAGCTGATGAAATGCGATCATACCGGTAATTATTGCCTAAAGGTGGAAGGCTGCTGCAACACCCTGAACGATACCAATAAATTCTGCTACTCGGCACAATCGTACGATACGGCGCGCCTCATTGCAGCCAAGATGAATTTGCCCAAGGATAAATATACGGTGTGTTTCCAAAGCCGCCTCGGCAGCGACCCATGGGTACAACCCTATACCAGCGAGGTAATTAAACAGATGGCCGCCGAAGGCAAAAAACGCCTGCTGGTATTTTGCCCCGCCTTCGTAGCCGACTGCCTCGAAACCGTTTACGAAGTTACTACCGAGTATGGCGACGAGTTCAAAGCCTTAGGCGGCGAGCACGTACAACTGGTAGAAAGTTTGAATGCAGAGCCGAAGTGGATTGATGCATTGGAAAAGATGGTGCTGGAAGGGTAGAAAGAATCAAGAACCAAGACACAAGAAAGAAGATGAAAAAGCGCGGCTCATAACCGATTTGTCATTGCGAGCGAAGCGTGGCAACCTCATAGGACATTCGGTTACGCAAAGAAAGCTATGTATGCCGGCTCGTCCTATGAGATTGCCGCGTCGCCCCACCTCTCAGCCCCGCGCCGCTCCTCGCAGTGACACGATGGTTATGCAGTGACACGATGGTTATGCAGGGTTCGCAATCATCTCACTCACTATCTTCGCCGATAGCAAACAAAGCGGTATCCCCCCGCCCGGGTGCACGCTACCACCGCAAAAATATAAACCACTAATTTTCGATGATTTATTGGCATGCCGTAAAAACGCTGCAAACCGGCTATTGCTGCTGGTGCCGTAAATAGAGCCTTTGTATGACGATGTTTTGCTTTCGATGCTACGTGGATCTAAAATGCTTTCGCATGCGATTAAGCCGATAACATCCTCGCCCAGGATTTTGGAAAGCTTTTGTAGGATGCTTTGCCGGGCATCATCTACCTGTTTATCCCAATCCTGCCCCTTATTGGCAGGGACGTTAATCATCACGAACCAGTTCTCGCAACCATCGGGGGCATCGGCCGGATTCAGCTTCGAGCTGATATTGATGTAAACGGTAGGGTCGTGGTATATGTCCTGCTCCTGCCAGATGTGGTTGAACTCTGCCCGGTAATCGGCACTAAAAAATATGTTGTGCAGGTCAAGTTGCGGGAATGCCTTTTTAATCCCCCAATAAAATATCAATGCCGAACTGCTCCGTTCCTGTCCCAATATCCGCTCAGGATGCAAGTCCGGATGTTTTTGCAAAAGGGTTTTGTATGTAGGCCAAATATCCATGTTGGATACTACCATATCCCCGACGATATTCTCGCCCCGCACCCTTATGCCTTTTGCTATTTTATTGATGATCACTATCTCATCTGCCCTGGCATTATAGCGGAACTTTACGCCCAGCTCCTCAGCCAGCTTTACCAATGATTGCGTGATGCTGTACATACCGCCCTCGGGGAAATACGCACCGAAGTGATGCTCCAGATGCGGGATAACGTTCAGCGTGGCGGGGGCCTGGTAGGGGTTAGAGCCATTGTAAGTGGCGTACCTGTCGAAGAATTGCACTACGCGATTATCTTTAAAGTAGGCTTCATTGGCTTTATGCATGGTACGCATGGCATCTATTTTTGGCAGCCTGAAAATGGAACGGAGCGTATCCCAACGGGCAAAGGTTTGCAGTCGGTGCAACGAACGCTCCAAAAAAACATGGCTGGTAATGTTGTAGATATCTGCACTATTGGCCAGGTATTTCAATATGTTCGCCGAAGGCTCGCCCGTGGCGTGGTTAATTTCCCCGGCAAATTCCTGTGTATCGGCATAGGCCTTTATGCGCGTGCCATCCTCGTAGAAGTAATTACAAACCGCATCCAACTTTTGATAGCGGAAGTAGTCGGCAGGATTTTTACCGGCTAGCGTAAACAGCTCATCGATGTATTGCGGCATGGTAAGCAGGCTCGGCCCGGCATCGAAGCGGTAGCCTTTCAGCTCGATTTCTGATAGCTTCCCACCTGGATAGGCGTTCGCCTCAAAAACCTCCACCCCATAGCCTTTAACCGCCAGGCGGATGGCAACAGCAATGCCTGCAATACCCGCACCAATAATAATCGCTTTTTTTTGAGGCATGGCGGTAAAGGTAGTACCACATTCACAGCTATGCAATTAAATCCCCAAATCGCATAAATCTGTTTAACGGCGAAGCCCTCTTGAACGCCATTAAAAACAATTATCTGGTGAAAAATCCCTGTTTATTTGCGAGCTTTGGCAAATAAAAAGCATAAACGCTTAGCGGGTTACCTGCATGGCAGCATCATACTGCTGATTATTACAACGTTCCGGATAATATATCTTTAGTTTGTGCATTTGAAACAAATTATCCCAATTTTGCCAAAAATTGCTTGGTGGCAGGATAATATACTGCCATAATCAGGCAAATTACAAGCATTTTCTGCGCAATAATCTCATACATTTACTTCAGCGAACTTAGCGTTCGCGTGTAATATGCAAACCAACATTCGTAGTGCCTGCCGTTTATCCGTAGTCTTCTTTTTTATGTTGACGCTATTTAGCGTTTCGCCATCCCGCGCACAGGACCCGTGGAAGAACCTCGAGAAAAGGCCATCTACGCTGCATTTAGAAAAAGGGCTGTTAACAATCAACACGCCGGCCTTCCGCCTAAAGCTGGTCAAAGCATCGCAAACCGTTGCTGCGCTCGAGCCCAATACCGAAAAAGATTTTGATTTTACCCCCTCCGCCCGCCTTGCCCAGCGCAGCAGCAATGGCCTATATCACCTGGGAGATATCAACCTGCGCCTTAAAAGCGCGGGCGATACCGCATGGACCAGCTACTCCACTGCCGCTAACCGTGCGGATGTACTTCCATTCCAAACTGAAGACCCCCGCCTGCTTGAGGCTGCCGACCTTTCGCCTACGCTTCCGGCCAACATCCCGCTGCAAGTGCGACGTTACTGGCAAGTGGTAAAGGGCAACCTGGTGCTGTTATTCAAGTTGAAAAACAACAGTAAGCGCGCCGTGGAGATCGGCTCGCTGGGTATGCCCATGATATTCAATAATATCTTACAAGGCGAAGAACTTGAACAGGCTCACGCCCGCAATGTATTTTACGACCCATACATTGGCCGCGATGCCGGCTATTTACAAGCAACCCGCCTCAGCGGGAAGGGGCCTGCCCTGCTGGTGCTGCCTTATGGCAAATCGCCTTTTGAGGCGTACAACCCGTTGCTTGCCGACCCAACCCCGAAAGGAATAGATTTTGAGGGCTTTTACGAGTGGATGGTGCACAGCAAGGCCTACGCCGAAAACGAATGGAAAAAAGCCGAACCGTGGAATAAGCCAACATCCGTAATAGTGAAACCCGGGCAAACCGTTGAATATGGCGTTCAGTTTGTGTTGTCGCCTACCATCAAAGGCATCGAACAAACACTCATCGCGCAGCATCGCCCCGTTGCGGTAGGCATACCGGGGTACGTATTGCCGCAAGGTACCGATGCCACACTATTTTTAAACTATGGCAAAAAAGTAAAGGCATTAACCGTAGAACCTGCAGGCGTCCTAAGCATTACGCCTACAACTGCCGAAAACAAGGCGCTGCAAGCCTATAACGTAAAAGGCTTGCAATGGGGTCGCGCACGGTTAACCATCACCTATACCGATGGGTTAAGCCAAACCATCAGCTATAAAGTAATAAAACCGGAACGCGAACTGGTGAAGGATTTCGGCCATTTCCTGACCACCGAACAATGGTTTAACAAGCCCGACACCTTCCACCGAAACCCATCGGTAATTACGTACGATTACGACAAAAAACAACAGGTTACCCAGGATAGCCGCGTTTGGATTGCCGGCCTTAGCGATGAGGGCGGAGCGGGTAGTTGGCTGGGGGCTATGATGAAACAACTGGTGCAACCCGATAAAGCCGAAATTGCCAAACTGCAGGAGTTTGTGAACCACACCCTGTTCGGCAATATACAGCACGCCGAAGGACCACAAAAATACGGGGTGAAGAAAAGCGTATTTTACTATCAGCCCGACAGTATCCCCAAAGGCACTTACAGCGACAGCCTCAACTGGAAAACATGGGCGGCCTGGAGCCATCAAGCTGCCAATGATGTGGGTCGCTCTTATAATTATCCGCACGTTACCGCCGCGCATTGGGTAATGTACCGGCTGGCGCGCAATTATACCGGCCTGGTTACGCAGGGCGACTGGCAATTCTACCTCAACAATTCCTACGAAACCGCCATGGCCATGGTAAAACAGGCACCGTACTACGCGCAGTTCGGGCAGATGGAGGGAACGATATATTACCTTTTGCTGATGGACCTGAAAGCCGAGGGCTGGAGCGATAAGGCTCTCTCGCTGGAAACCGAAATGCGCAAGCGCGCCGAGCACTGGCATACGCTGCAATACCCCTTCGGTAGTGAGATGCCATGGGATAGTACCGGGCAGGAAGAAGTGTATAACTGGTCGGCTTACTTTGGGTACACCGATAAAGCCGAGATAACCATCAACGCCATATTGGGTTATATGCCAACCGTACCGCATTGGGGCTATAACGGTTCGGCACGCCGTTATTGGGATTTTTTATACGGCGGCAAGCTCTCGCGCATCGAACGGCAGCTGCACCACTACGGCTCAGGACTGAACGCCATCCCGGTACTAAGCGAGTACCGCAAGCACCCCACGGATCTCTACTTGTTGCGCGTAGGTTACGGCGGCTTGATGGGGTCGATAGCTAATATTACGCAGGATGGCTTTGGCCCCGCGGCCTTCCACTCCTACCCATCCACCCTCAAAATTGACGGCCTCTCGGGCGATTACGGCCCTAACTTTTTTGGCTATGCCGTAAACACCGCAACCTATATCACGCATGATACTAACTTTGGCTGGCTGGCATTTGGTGGGACCCTTAGCCGCGCTAAGGATATCGTCAAGGTTGATATTACCACGGCCTCCGCATCGCGGGTATTTATCGCCCCGGCTGGCCTTTGGCTCACGCTGGATGCCGGTACTTTTAAAAGCATTAACTACAATCTTGCTACAGGCAAGGTGCTGCTAACCTTGAACGCAGCCGATGGGTATACGCCAAAGGCCTATTTACGCATACAGCAAACTATAAAAGGAGAGGTGTATAAACCGGCGGGGAATTTAGTGATGGAGCGTGGGGCCTATGTTGTTCTGTTGGGGGATACCGGAAAGACAGTAACGTTGGTTAGATAACGCCGATTGTCACGAAACAATAAAAAACAATGTCATTTCGAACCCCGAAGCGCGGGTTGAGCGCAGGCGGGTGAGAAAACTTATGCGGCAAGCAATTGCACTTTGCATATCAATTTGCTTAGTCGCCGGCTGCACGTAGAAGATTTCTCTTCGCGCCGAATCTCATCCCTCCCGCTGCTCATCGAAATGACAAAGTGGTAATTTAGATTAGAATTCCCCCATTCTACGGCATCGCTTTAAACAAAAACAGCGGCGTAAATACCACGTTCAATAATATCATCAGGATGCTTAAGACCTTGTTGAACCTTCCGCCGGCCTTTTGCAGGAAAACACCCAGCGCTATCCCGCCGAATAGCATCATCGCCGCATCGAAGTAAGTGAGCACATCCGGATCGGGCGGGTAAAAATCTATCTTGAACAGGCCCAGCACATCAGGCAGGTATAGGTACATATCGTACAGGCAAAGGAGATAAAGAATGGTTAAGGTAACAAGCCGACGCATGGCTATAAAGCTACTCATATCTTTTAATTATAAAAAAACATGTTCGGGGTTGCCTATTAGGAATGTGCGAATATAAAATGGCATGGTTGATAATTTCGCTCGCTTTGCTACTTCCTCAGAAACTACGCAAATAATCAGCTATCTTATGTGTTTCGTCGAGTGAAAAACAGGGCTTAAAATAGTTGACATACTTCAGAAGGTCGTTTAAAGTCAAAACTTTTACGTGCTGAAATTCTTCGATTGGTTTGTGGTTTATTAAAACAATCAGATTTTTTACTGGAATTTTCCGGTCACCCCAGTGATGTTTATTTAGCATAAACCCGGCATTGGAAATTTCATTATTCAATAGCTTATATAAAGCAAAGTTTGTCCGCTTGATTTGCTCAACGGGCGAATAAAGACTTAGACTGTTCAATGAATCCTTACTCCAATTTTTAGCTTCTATCAGGAAAACCCCGGAGGGAGCTACCAGGATATGGTCAATTTGAATAGACTTTATGTAATCATTTTGTTGCCGACGATAAATAGGGGGATTAAATTCACAGGTAAAATCATTAATTAAAATATAGTCGTCAGATAATTTTTCCAGTTCTTTAACAACCTTATGCTCGCCCAGCGCTCCATAAATAAAAGCATTGATTTCGTCAACTACTTGCTTTTTCCTGTCAAGTTCATTTAGTTGAGGCGAACTACTTTCCCGCACTGCATCTTCAAAACGCGAAACGATATGTCTATAACGGTCATTCTTATTGCCATAGTCGTTTGTTAACTGTTTGAGCGAATAGTCAATCTTGGTATTGACAGTAATCTTGGAGTACCGGATTCTTAGCTTGAGAATAAGACTCTTGATGTAAATAACAATTGAGTTTACGCCACTGGAATTTAGCGAAAGCATGTTGATTAACTGACTATTCAAGTTATCTAGCACCTTCTGGTGCTTTTCCTTAACTGCTATCTCCTGCTCCTTAATAGCATGTTCCAATTGAACGATTGATTCACTAAGTGTAACCTTTTCCTGCTCAATCAAAAGCTCATGATTTAAAACAATTTGTTTTCGCGAGGAAGAATAGTTATCACGGAATTTTATTACCTCATTTAGTGATTTGTACTCATGGATATTGTGCGCACGCAAACGAGATTTTATTTCTGTTAAACAACCAATTTCATTGTAAACCTTACACATATTGTTCCCGAATAATCTATTTAAATAATTAGGCACATTATACAAGGGGGAATAACGAAAGATACGCAAACCGGTGAAATAGAACTGATTTACTTTTTATTTTGATTTTTACCTGCAATTAGCAGCCGTCGGGTTTAAAATATCGTGCCACAAAAAAAGCCCCAACTTTCATCGGGGCTTTTCAAAACTCAAAGGTTCAATTACAATTTCTTATCTACCTGCACGATGATGGTTTTCGCTTTATCCTGGTGCTGGGCGGTTTTAACGCCTCCGTGGTTCACATTCAAATGCGGTGCGATAACCAACGAAACGATAGACATCAGCTTGATGAGGATGTTCATCGACGGGCCCGATGTATCCTTGAATGGGTCGCCTACGGTATCGCCGGTTACAGAGGCTTTGTGTGGTTCTGATTTTTTGTAGTAGATCTCGCCGTTTATCTCCACGCCCTTCTCAAATGATTTTTTGGCGTTATCCCATGCACCGCCTGCGTTGCTTTGGAATATACCCATTAACACGCCGCTTACGGTAACACCGGCCAATAAACCGCCCAACACTTCCGGGCCGAAGATAAAGCCCACAACAATCGGGGTAATCAAAGCGATAAGTCCCGGTGCAACCATCTCGCGGATAGAAGCCTTGGTAGATATCTCCACGCATTTCTCATACTCGGGGCGGGCTTTGTATTCCATAATGCCCGGTATCTCGCGGAACTGGCGGCGAACTTCCTCTACCATCGCCATTGCTGCACGGCCCACAGCCGATATACACAATGCCGAGAAGATGAACGGTATCATACCACCCACAAACAAACCTGCCAGTACGTTTGCTTTATAAATATCGATATGCTCGATGCCTGCTACGCCCACAAAGGCCGCGAACAAGGCCAGCGAAGTGAGCGCCGCAGAAGCGATTGCGAAACCTTTACCGGTTGCAGCAGTGGTATTACCCACAGCATCCAGGTTATCCGTGCGGTGGCGTACTTCTTCGGGTAAACGGCTCATTTCGGCAATACCACCGGCGTTATCGGCAATAGGGCCGAATGCATCTATAGCCAATTGCATGGCCGTAGTAGCCATCATACCTGCTGCGGCAATAGCCACACCGTATAAACCTGCAAAAAAGTAAGAACCATAAATACCGGCAGCTAACACCAAAATCGGCAATACGGTCGATTCCATACCGACGGCTAAACCACCGATAATATTGGTAGCATGCCCTGTTGCCGATTGCCTGATGATGCTCATCACCGGGCGTTTGCCCATAGCGGTATAATATTCGGTGATGATACTCATCAAAGTACCCACAACCAAGCCCACCATTATCGACCCAAAAACACCGTTTTTGGTAAACACCAATGAGCCTGCCTTAACAGCATGGTCGGCATCCTCATCGCGCAGCATGTGGAAACTGTCGTTTGGCAACATCCATTGCACTAAAAAGTAAGTAGCTATCGCCGTTAATACGATAGAAGCCCAGTTGCCTATGTTAAGCGCTTTTTGTACGCTATCGGTTTCGTTTTTGATTTTAACCAGCGAAGCGCCTACAATAGAAAATATCAAACCTAAACCGGCTATAACCATCGGCAATAATATTGGCGCTATGCCACCGAATTTATCGTGCGAAACGATTTCTCTACCCAAAACCATGGTAGCCAGCATAGTAGCCACATACGAGCCGAACAAGTCGGCACCCATACCTGCTACGTCGCCCACGTTATCACCTACATTATCGGCAATGGTGGCGGGGTTGCGCACGTCATCCTCGGGGATGCCTGCTTCTACCTTACCCACTAAATCGGCACCTACGTCGGCCGCTTTAGTATATATACCGCCGCCAACACGGGCAAATAAAGCGATCGACTCTGCACCCAGCGAAAAGCCCGCCAATACGTCAAGCGCTTTTGCCATCGCTTCGCCGTTAACGGATGAACCGGTAACGTTGGTCACATACATGGTATAAAAAACGATAAATAACGAACCTAAGCCTATGATGGCCAAACCCGCAACGCCAAGGCCCATAACAGTACCGCCTGTAAACGATACTTTAAGCGCTTGCGCCAAACTGGTTTTTGCGGCCTGTGTGGTACGCACATTAGATTTGGTTGCGATGCGCATACCCAGGTAGCCGGCAAAGGCCGAGAGGAACGCACCAATCAAAAACGAAATGGCGATAATCGGGTCGGATGTGGCTACCGTTGTGCCGCTCCAGGCCAACAATATTGCCGCTACTACTACAAAGTAGCCCAGTATTTTCCACTCGGCGCGTAAGAATGCCATTGCCCCATCGGCAATGTAGCCCGCCAGCTCGTTCATAGAAGCGTCGCCGGTTTCCTGTTTGGTTACCCAGGCCGATTTGATGGCCATAACGAGTATCCCCACAAGGCCAAAAATGGGAATTAAATAAATTAAGTAATTGTTCAAAAAATCCATATTCAATAGTTGGTTATAAGTGTGTTTTTTAAAATTACACGCAGGAGCGTGCTATAATTGGTTAGCGCAAAATAGTAAATTTAATTTCTTTACAATAGCATGTATTATTATAAAGTTTTAAGGGGAATTTAAAACTCCTGTCCTGGCCTAATTCGTCGCACCGATAATATCCTATTGGAGGCATCAAATATTATCTTAACAGTTTCAAAGGGCGGATGACCGATATGTGATTTAAAAGCGTACTGAAGCATTAAGTGTTGGACATAATCTTTTACACCCGCTTCTTTACCCTCAACATATAAGACAAGTTCATCGGTTTTTACAGTTTTGGCAAAACTAAGTAATTGCTCATCAGTAACGCACCCTGAAGATTGAAGCGCAAACATCCGGCGAGCAGAAGCAAAATCGCCCGCCTGGAGCGCTTTTACCAATGTTTTTAACAAGCCGTCGGCTACCTTGCTACTGCCTTTGCCGGGTTTAAAAACCTGTAGACGTTAAGGCGTAAAGTCATAAACAAAAAGCGTTACGCTATTTGTTGCGGGGATAGTTAGATTCCCATGCTTTTCATCCTTATCTGATAAGCGGAGATATGCCGTTATCCGCGTATAATCAGTCGGAAGCCAATCGTCCGACCGAGACGCGGATGTTAAATTAACTTTTGATAAGTCTTTAACATTCCCGCTACTTTTACTTGCTCCATATTTGAGCTCAATTTGCCTGCAAATTTGCCGGTATCGCTCTACCAGTGCCGCTCTACTTTTTGGCGCAATCTTGTTATCAGTTAGATTATCAGTAGGGAAATTATTTGTGTCCCATACATAAATAATTCGATTGATGGTAGAATCTGCTCCGTTGTAAAAATAATAAACTAAAAGATCGGGGATGTTTTTCTCTTTCCGCCTATAAATCACCGGCGGCGGCAAATCGGGGTCTGAAGAAAAAGGATGCCTGCTCGTAAAAACTTCGCTCTTCAGCTTATTTTCTATCATTATAAAATAGCCTAGTTTACGCCCATGGATATCAATTTCGAGATTTTGTGCCAGAACGACCGACGACGAAAAAACCAACAGGATTATGATAATTTTATTACGCATTATAAAAGGTTGTTACTTTTGGCAGCAAAGGCTTAGATTTATTTAATTTCTAAATTAACGATTATTCCCTTATATTAACCACAAACCAAAATTAATGGCATCTGATGCTTCCCAACCTAAAATGAAACACGAATTAAGTAACTGATTCGAAGTGCCATATTATCAAGTCTCTTAAATCTTCAGCCTAATTCCTAAACTATTATCAGCATTGTAAACATGAAGTTAAAAATCCTATTCTTATTACCACTCTTCTTCGCATTGCGCTCATATAGCCAAGGCACGTTAAGTGTAAAAGGTATTTGGATACCGGTTGAAACAAAATCTATTTCAGGGATTCCTATGAGGTATGACATGGGATATTCCCGGTTAGAGTTCAGCAATTCCAACGATTCCACTGTAAGGGCGTACGAATGGTTTATTATTAACGGAGACATACGTTTTAAAGATGATAAATACGAGATAAAAGATAGTACGCTGCGCATCCAAAATAACTTTTTTTCAAAGGCGTATGCAATAACCTTATTGACTGATACACAGCTTGGTTTAACATCTGGAGGGAAGAATTATCTTTTTACTAAAATACAAAGCGTAAAAAGTTTAAAAGATGTAAGTCCCAAACACCTTGAGCCGCCCGTTTTTAAAGGTAATTTGCGGGAATCCATTGATAAAGCCTTGTTGTCCTTTCCGGCAAATGACACCTCGGAAACTTATCGGGTTTCTTTTAGAATTGATGAAACCGGAGCGCTTGACAGCATGGCTGTTAAAAATATCACCATACATGATTCAGTATATAAGGCAATTGAAGTTTTGGTTTTGGCAACTGCAAAAAAGTGGAGGCCGGGAAAATTGAATGGCGTAAAAAAGAAGATGATAGTAGAATTGGACATCTATAGGATGTCGGCATTTGTCCGGAGTTTAAAAGCAAAGAACTACCAGGAATTACTTACGGCACTATTCACAATGGGCAGTGATTATCATAAATCGGGAGATAAAAGCAAAGCACTTATATGCTACAAAGAGTGCGCGCGGCTCTTTAATTACATAGCCTCGACGGAGACATATAACCCCTCACTTGATTTCGTAGCATCCGATTTTATTAAAAAAACCAACGTAAAAGCAGTAATGAATTCGGCGCTTATCTATTTTGAGGCGGGAAACATAAAAGAGGCTTGCAAACACTGGGTAACTGTGATTAATGAAGATGCGGAAGCTTTAGAACTTTATAACAAGTACTACAAATCATTGAATTGAAAGTAGGCTTTGTTACCTGCTTATTTGTTTGCTCATCAGCCCGCCGGCATCGCATGCGACTTAAGCGGATATGGCATCCCCTGAAAGTTAGCCCCCCTTTTTAGCACTTTCTTAAGCCCGTTATACACAAAGCAATTGAGGTAAAATCAATATCGCCAGCTATCTCTATCTTCTCTTCCGGTAAGTTTGCCTATGCATTCAAATCGGCGTTAAGTTTGATGAATTGCATTGTCAATAATAATTATTATTCCTATTTTAAGCCCTTAAACCAAATCTTAATGGCATCTGATACTTCCCAACCTAAAATGAAACACGAACTGAGCCTGCTCGACGGCACCATGCTGGTAGCAGGCTCTATGATCGGTTCCGGTATATTTATCGTAAGCGCCGATATCACCCGCAACGTAGGCTCGGCCGGCTGGCTCATTGCCGTTTGGCTCATCACCGGTTTCATGACGCTTACTGCAGCTCTTAGCTACGGCGAACTTAGCGGTATGTTCCCCAAAGCAGGCGGGCAGTACGTTTACCTTAAAGAATCGTACAATAAACTCGTGGCGTTTTTATATGGCTGGAGCTTCTTCGCGGTTATACAAACCGGTACGATTGCTGCGGTGGGTGTGGCCTTCTCTAAATTTGCGGCTTATTTGTATAAGCCCGTTAGCGAAGACCATATCCTCTTCCCTTACAACCATTACCTGGCAAAAGGCGAGGTACGCGAAACTTTGAGCATCAGCGCAGCCCAGGTGGTTTCTATCGTGCTCATCTTCTTCCTCACCTTCGTAAATACAAAAGGCGTAAAAAGCGGGAAAATTATCCAAACCACTTTTACCTTAACCAAGCTGCTGAGCTTATTCGGATTGATCATATTTGGATTTTTAGCATTCAAACCCGAAATATGGAGCGCCAACTGGACAGATGCCTGGAACCTGCACCAACTGACTGCCGAAGGCGTAAGCACCGGCACTAATTATACCATGGTTGCGGCCCTGGGCGCTATATCTATCGCGATGGTGGGTTCTATCTTCAGCAGCGATTCGTGGAACAGCGTTACCTTTATAGCAGGCGAAATGAAAAATCCAAAAAGGGATGTGGCATTGAGTCTGGCCCTGGGTACTATAATAGTTACTATTATTTACGTTTCGGCCAACGTGGTTTACACAGGCGTGCTCTCGCTGCATGATATTGCTACCGCCGAAAAAGACCGTGTTGCCGTGGCAGCTTCCAGCGTAATATTTGGCAAGGAGGGTACCATCATCATCGCCGTGATGATCATGATATCTACCTTTGGCTGCAACAATGGCCTCATTATGGCCGGTGCAAGGGTTTACCACACCATGGCCAAGGATGGTTTGTTCTTTAAACGTACCGGCACTCTAAACAAGAACGCCGTGCCCGAGTTTGGCTTGTGGATACAAGCTGTAGTAGCCTCGTTGCTTTGCCTGAGCGGCCGTTATGGCGACCTGCTGGATATGATATCCTTTGTGGTGGTGATATTTTATATCATGACCATTGGGGGCATCTACATACTGCGCCGCAAACTGCCCAATGCCGAGCGGCCATACAAAGCTTTCGGTTACCCGGTGCTGCCCGCTATTTATATATTAATGGGTGCTGCATTTTGCGTGCTGCTTTGCATTTACAAATGGCAATACCCGGTTTACGGTTTAATTATCGTGCTGATAGGCATACCCATCTACTTTATATCGCAGGCCGGTGTTAAACCCGAGCGCGACGCAGTAGTTTAATATTAAGAAACACACCCGGCTGTACACGCAGCCGGGTTTTAACTTATTAGAGATTTGAATACCATCAGTAAAGTAAAATCGATAGCCATATTCAGCTTGTTGTTAGCCGCCGGTCAACTGCGTGCCCAAACCCTTCAGCAAAAACTGCAAACGGCATTTAACAAGCTGCAGCAGGATAGCCAGTGCAAATACGCCACGCTGTCTCTAACCGTGCTTGATGCCAAAACCGGCGAGCAGGTATTCGCCGCCAACCCGGATATGGGCCTGGCGCCCGGCTCTACCCTTAAAACGGTTACCAGCATCACCTCGTTTTTTGTTCTGGGGAAGGATTTCCAGTTCGAGACAACGGTAGGTTACACCGGCAGCATCGATAATAAAGGCACCCTCGCCGGCGATATCATCATCAAAGGCAGCGGCGACCCTACCCTGGGCAGCTGGCGTTATGCTACTACCAAAGAGGGCTATGTTTTGAACTGCATGGTAGAAGCTATCAAAAAAGCAGGCATCAAAAAAATACAGGGCAAGATCATCGGCGACGACGGGCAATTCAACCACCAAAGCATCCCCGATGGCTGGATATGGCAGGACCTGGGCACCTACTACGGCGCGGGCATTGCCGGCCTCTGCTGGCGCGAGAACCAGTTCGATATTAAGCTGAACACCGGCAGCGTTGGCGAGGCGATAACGGTAGCCGGCACCGTACCCGATACTTATTACCTGCAATACAAAAGCGAACTCACCACAGGTGCCGCCCATACCGGCGACCAAGCCTACCCTTACCTGCCGGGCTTTAACAGCAAAACCATGTACCTGCGCGGTACCTACGCTATCGACCAAACCAAGAAAACCATCTCTGCCGCCATCCCCGACCCTGCCTACGATGCAGCCCTGCGCTTGAGCGATACCCTAAAGAAGATAGGCATAACAGTAAGTACCGAACCAGCCTCTTCGCTATCCTTAAAAGAAAAGGCCTTAGTGGTGCCTGCGGCCACCAGCAGCTTAACCGTTATTAAATCGCCCGAGTTGAGCAAAATCGTTTACTGGCTCAACCAAAAAAGCGTAAACCTATATGCCGAACAATTGCTGGCTACGATATCCACTAAGCTGGGCAAGGGTGCAGTTACCGGCGACGGCGTAGAAGCCATGCAAAAATTTTGGGAAGCCAAAGGCATCGACCACCGCGCTATGAATATATACGATGGCAGCGGCCTATCGCCTGAGGACAGGATAACTTCATCTACCATCGCCCACATTTTGCAGGCCGCCCACCAGGAAAAATGGTTCGGCGATTTTTATGAAAGCCTGCCCGTTTACAACGACATGAAGATGAAAAGCGGCAGCATCAGCGGCGTACAAGCCTATGCCGGTTTCCAAACCAACAACGGGCGCGAACTCTGCTTCTCTATTATGGTGAACAACTACAACGGCCCCGGCAGCGGCATACGGGCGAAGATGTTTGCGGTGCTGAATGAGATGAAGTAGGAGTTGCCCCCTAGCCCCCTGAAGGGGGAACAAAAATTAATAACCCAATGAATACCATAAAAAGCATATTCGCTGCCAAAATGCTGTACTGGCACCTGGTCATCAGGCTGGTGCTGTTTTGCTTTTGCGTGGGCTTGGGTTATATACTCGTGGTTCCGCTTATATATTGGAGTATACTTGGGGAAGGTGCCGGTGGCGATCGTATCGCCGAAGAGCCCTTGAATGCTTTCCTCTTTCAATACGGCGCATTAATCATAGCGCTCTTGATTATCGCCATACTCACCGGCCTGAGCATCGGGAACAAAGATTTCGCCAGGGCGAAATCATACGTCATAACAGGATTAATCGTCACTATACTATATTTGTTTAAAGAACCTATTGCCGCTTTGATTTTTTAACCCGCATTAATTCGTCGAAATGAAAAGCAGCATCATAAAAGAAATCTACTGGCTGGGCGCTCTTCTATTGTTGGCCGGCATCTACGTTTTTGTGCGCGACAAACTCATGATAGACGATATCAACGCGCACGATACTTACTATATTGGCGGCAGGCCATCTTTGTCCACCCTAATTTTCTCGATTTGGGTAAAGCTGATTTTTATGGTGTTTTCGATACGGGCCATCGTTACGCGGTTCGGCAATAATCCAACGCTTTATATTCTGGCTGCCTGTTGCATATTGATTATCTTTAGCTTACAAAGAACAACCGTAAATTTATCGACTTTCGAATTTCCGCCCGATAAACCAACTCCTTCGATAACGTCGACTACACAAAGCACAGATTCTCCGCCTGTCACCGGCCTTTTTTATGGGGAATCGCCGATGGTATCTTTAGTGATAACTAGCGTACAGGCCTTGTTAATGATTTTTATGGTTTTCCTGGGCACGAGGATTGGACGAAATCGATATAATTGATAGAACCTTATGCCCTTGCGAGGAGCCGCCGCAGGGGAATGGCGAGGGCGAGATCTGGCAATCTCATAGAACAAACGAACTCACAAAGCCGCTCTACTTGCCGATGGTTGCCGCGCTATCGCTCGCAATGACGATGGGGCTATCGGTGAAATCAAAAAAATCGGTGTAATCGGTGAAAACCTCGCAAGTTTCGGGTTCTTTAGCCTGCGCCACCAAGGTACATTTGTGTCATAATATTCATTATCATGGAAACACAAAACAACATCAACTTCCAGCGCATTGCCGAGGCGATAAGCTATATCAGGCTCAATTTTAAAGCTCAGCCTAGCCTGGATGAAGTAGCCGAAAAGGTAAACCTCAGTCCCTTCCATTTCCAGCGCATGTTTACCGATTGGGCGGGCATCAGTCCCAAAAAGTTCCTGCAATACCTCAGCCTCGATTACGCCAAAGGCATCCTTAAAGAACAACAAGCCACCCTGTTCGATGCCGCTTACGAAACCGGCCTATCCGGCACCAGTCGCCTGCACGATTTGTTCGTCAACATAGAAGGCATGACGCCCGCCGAATACAAAAACGGCGGTAAAGAACTCAGCATCAACTTTAGTTATGCCGAAACGCCTTTCGGCAATATCATCGTGGCATCTACTCCAAAAGGTATCTGCCATATAGCCTTTGCCGACGATAAGGACGAGGCCTTCAACCAGCTTTACGCCCAATTCCCCAACGCCAGCTACTACCAGGTGGTAGATATGGCACAGCAGAATGCACTGTATATCTTTACGCGGGACTGGTCACAATTGTCGTCCATCAAACTGCACCTCAAAGGCACCAGCTTCCAGTTGAAGGTATGGGAGGCCCTACTAAAGATACCTATGGGCGGTTTGAATACTTATCAAACGGTTGCCCATGCGGTAGAGCAACCGACTGCCAGTCGCGCCGTGGGCAGTGCCATCGGTGCAAACCCTGTTGCATTTTTGATACCTTGCCATCGGGTTATCAAATCAACCGGCGAATTTGGCCAATACCACTGGGGTGCCGACCGCAAATCGGCCATCATCGGCTGGGAAGCCGCAAAAACGACCCATTTAAGCATCGTGTAAATATGGAACTGCAACAAAGGATAGCCCAAGCCGATTGGTCGGCCACAGCCGAAAGCCTCAACAATAAAGGCTACGCCACCGTCCCCAATATTTTGTCTGCCGATGAGTGCGATTTGCTGGTAGCAGAGTACGGCGAAGATAGCCTCTACCGCAAAACCATCCAGATGGAGAAACACGGTTACGGCTTGGGGCAGTACAAATATTACAACTACCCATTGCCCAGCGTTGTGCAGCAACTGCGCGAAGGCATCTACCCCAACATTGCCCCGGTAGCCAATAATTGGATGAAAGCTTTAGGGATAGAAAAATCGTTCCCCGGTAGCTTAAATGAGCTTACCGTCCTGTGCCATCAGCAGGGCCAAAACCGCCCAACGCCCTTGATATTAAAGTACGGCGTGGGCGGCTATAACGCCCTGCACCAGGATTTGTATGGCGAAGTTTTCTTCCCGATACAGGCGGTGGTATGCCTTAACCAGCCGGGCCGGGATTTCGAAGGCGGCGAATTCGTATTGGTAGAGCAACGTCCGCGCATGCAATCAAAAGCCATCGTATTAAATCCCGGCAAGGGCGATATGCTCATCTTCACCACCAATTACCGGCCGGCGCAGGGCGCAAAGGGCTATCACCGCGTAAACATGCGCCACGGCGTAAGCGAACTGCGCAGCGGCGAGCGGCATACGCTGGGGGTGATTTTTCATGACGCGATGTAGGGGTTTAAAGGTCGTGAGGCATTGCGAGCGGCCATGTCCGCGTCGCGAGTCGACTCACCCCCCTCCCCCTCTCTGCTGCGCAAAGAAGGGGAGACATTGGGGTTTTATTTTTCTTTTCTAAACCCTCTTTGCGCAGCAGAGAGGGTCGACGCCCGCGCATGCGGGCCGTCGGGGTGAGTCAAATAGCGAAGCGATAAGCCTCAGCCTTTAATTTCAATAATGTATTTAAGTTTATCCAAAACTTATTTATCTTTCTAAATGCCATCTATTATCGAATTATGCAGGGAGCTTCGGAAAAAGCAAACTCCGGCAGAAAAAATCTTGTGGGAACGCCTCCGTAATCGGAATTTTTATGGTAAGAAATTCTTAAGGCAACATCCGATTTGTGTTCTGTCTAATTTTAACACTAATTTATATTACATTCCTGATTTCTATTGCGACGAAGCCAAACTAGTAATTGAAGCGGATGGCCCTGTCCATCAGTTTAAAAAACAATACGATAAGAACAGGGATGAAGTATTGACTTCCTTAGGGTTAAGGGTCATAAGATTTAAGAATACGGAGATAGAAAACAACCTGGAACAGGTATTAGAGAAGATAAAAGAAAGATTGGTTTAATCGTCTGGCGGTTGTGTCCGCGTCGCGAGTTGACTCACCCCCCGCCCCCTCTCTGCTGCGCAAGGAAGGGGAGACATTGGGGTTTTATTTTTCTTTTCTAAACCCTCTTTGCGCAGCAGAGAGGGCCGACGCCCGCGCATGCGGGGTGAGTAAATTCTGCAAACGGTTGTGTCCGCGTTGCGAGTCGACTCACCCCCCGCCCCCTCTCTGCTACGCAAAGATGGGGAGACATTGGGGTTATATTTTTCTCCCATTCCTTCACCCTCTTTGCGTAGCAGAGAGGGTCGACGCCCGCGCATGCGGGCCGTCGGGGTGAGTCAGCTCGCAATGCGATAATCCAATCCCCCCCGCACAAAATTCCCACAGAATTGTATTACATCTTTACGCCCGTAGCACATTGGGCAAAAGCCGTATATTTCACCTATAATGAAACACCTACTCTACCTGTTTGCTTTCCTGGCCATCGGCAGCAGCTGTTTTGGGCAAACCAAAACGCTGGATGGATACTTACAGCAGGCGCTTAAGAACAGTCCGCTGATCAAAGACCTCAACAACCAGGTGCTCTCGGCGCAAATAGATAGCGTACGCATCCGGGCGGGCTTTAAACCGCAGGTTTCCCTTAACGCAGGCGGACTCTACGCCCCCGTTATAAAAGGCTACGGCTATGCACCGGCCATCACCAACGAACATTCCCTCAACGGACTGCTCACGGTTAGCAAAACTTTTATCGGTAAAGATTACCTGGGCAGCCAATTCGCAGCTATCGGCCTCAGCCAGGATTCGCTGCGCAACAGCATCAAGCTATCCGAGCAGGATCTGCGGCGCACCATCATCGGCCAATATATAACTGCCTACGGCAGCCTGCAGCAGCAGCAGTTCAACCAGGAAGTGGTAGACCTGCTGAAGGGCGAAGAGGACCTGCTTAAAAAGCTCACCCGCAGCAACGTGTATCGCCAAACCGATTACCTGGCCTTTTTGGTAACGCTTAAAGGCGCGCAGTTGCAGCTATCGCAAAGCAAGCTGCAATACAAAACAGATTACGCTACGCTCAATTACCTCAGCGGTATTGCCGATACCAGCATCGTAGAAATTACCAAACCCGAGCTGCAGCGTGCCGTGATTTACGACCGTAGCAACAGCATCTTTTTTAAGCAATACCAACTGGACAGCCTGCGCCTGGCCAACAGCCGTAAACTGATCGATTACAGCTATCGCCCCAAATTGAGTGCCTTTGCCGATGGGGGCTACAACTCTGATTTGACCAGCCAGTACTACAAAAACCTGGGTGCCAGCGTGGGCTTTAGCCTTACCATGCCTATTTATGATGGCGGCCAAAAAAAGCTGGCCTACAAAAAGCTGGCCCTGGAACAGGAAACGCAGCAGGTGTACAAAGCCTTTTACTTTAACCAATACCGGCAGCAGATAAACCAACTTAACCAGCAGATTGACGAATACGACAAACTGATTAACGAGATAAACGAACAGTTTAAATACGCCGAGAGCCTGATCAAAGTAAACACTCAGTTGATGCAAACCGGCGACCTGAAAATTGCCGACCTGATACTGGCCATAAACAGCTACCTCAGCATAAAAAACCAGCTGGCGCAAAACGTAATAAGCCGGCTGCAACTCATAAACCAACTCAATTACTGGAGCAGATGATGATGAAACGATATTTAAAACCCGTTACCGTTTTATTGGCCTGCGTGGTAGCCATGGCGGCATACAGCTGCGGCGGTGGTGCCCCGGCAGACGATGAAGAGGAGGTTGCCAATCCACAAACACCGGTAACCGTTACCACCATCGCCAACAGCGCCCTGGCCGACTCCATCGAATTGAACGCTACATCTACCTTTATGCAAAAGAATTACGTAAAGGCCAACGCCATCGGCTACATACAACAGGTTGCCATACAGCCGGGGCATTATGTAGAGAAAGGGCAGCTGATGTTCGTGATAAAAACCAAGGAGGCGCAAAGCATAGGCAACACCATCAACGTGTTGGATACCACCTTCCATTTCTCGGGCATCAACCGCATCAGGGCATCGCGCAGCGGCTATGTAACCGATTTAGCGCACCAGGTAGGCGATTATGTACAAGATGGCGAACAACTGGCCACTATCAGCGACAGGGAGAGCTTCGCCTTTGTGATGCAGTTACCCTACGAATTGAAGCGCGTAATGGCCGCCAACCAAACGCTTACGCTAACCTTGCCCGACGGCGAAAAACTGATTGGGCACGTAACATCCTCCATGCCATCGGTAGACACCCTTTCGCAAACACAGGGCATCGTCATAAAAGTTGGTAGCAGCCACCCTATCCCCGAAAACCTGGTGGCCCGCGCACTCATCATCAAAACATCCAAAAGCAACGCGCCAGCTCTGCCCAAATCGGCCATCCTGTCTAACGAAACGCAGGATGAGTTTTGGGTGATGAAGCTGATTAACGATACCACCGCAGTAAAAACACCTGTAAAAAAAGGCATCGAATCAGGCGGCAGGGTAGAGATACTCTCACCTAAATTCGACCCAAACGACAGGATAGCCGTAAGCGGCAACTATGGTTTGGCCGATACCGCCAAGGTTAAAATAGTTAAGCCATGAACGAGCTGGAAAACTACTTCATCACCCATAAAAAGCCCATCAGCCTGGTGCTTTTTATCGTGCTGCTGGGCGGTATATTTTCCTACTCGCGGCTGCAAACCTCGCTCTTCCCCGAGATTACTTTCCCCAAAATAAAGATCATTGCCGATGCGGGCCTGCAACCTGTGAACAAGATGATGGTAACGGTGACCAAGCCACTAGAGAACGCCATTAAACAGGTGCCCGATCTGCATTATGTGCGTAGCACCACCAGCCGCGGCAGCTGCGAAATATCGGCCTATATGAACTGGGACGCCGATATCGACCTTAGCCAGCAACGCATAGAAAGCCGCATAGCCCAAATAAAGAACGATATGCCACCCGATGTAAACGTTTCGGTGGAGAAGATGAACCCTTCCATCCTACCGGTAAGCGGTTACACGCTGGAGAGCCATAACCTATCGCCTATAGAGCTGAAGCAGTTGGCTACTTACACGGTGAAGCCCTTCCTATCGCAAGTGGATGGCGTATCGGAAATAAGGGTTATTGGCGGCAAAAGCAAAGAGTACTGGCTGGTGCTTGACAGGCAGAAGATGAGCGCGCTTGGCCTTACGCCCGACATGATCAGCAACACGCTTGCGCAAACGGCGTTCATTAAATCTAACGGGTACCTGGCCGATTATAAGATGCTGTACCTTACCGTTACCGATGCCAGCGTAAACACCAGCGAGCAATTAAAGGATTTGGTGCTGAGCAACAACCGCAAGCGGGTAATACAACTAAAGGATATTGCCGAGATACAGGTGAACCCCGGCGTAGAATACACCAAAATAAACGCCAATGGGCACGAGGGCGTGCTGATAGCGGTTATCAAACAACCCAACTCCAACCTGGTAGATTTATCTGCCGCCATGACGGCCAAGGTGGCCGAGCTGCAAAAGGTGCTACCTAAAGGCGTAAGCCTTAAGCCCTATTACGTACAGGCCGATTTCGTGAACGAATCGGTAAAGAGCGTAAGCGACAGCCTGTGGATAGGCCTTGCTTTGGCGATCATCGTGGCTATCATCTTCCTGCGTTCGCTAAAGGCCAGCGCGACGATTTTGATTACCATCCCCATAACGCTTTGCCTTACGCTTATTGTTTTATACGCCTGGGGCTATACGCTCAATATCATGACGCTAGGGGCCATTGCGGCAGCCATCGGTTTAATTATAGACGATGCCATTGTGGTGGTAGAGCAGATACACCGCACCCATGAGGAACATCCCGAAGAGCCAACCCTCACCTTACTGAAAAAGGCCATCGATTACCTGTTGCCGGCCATGATAGGTTCTTCCATCAGTACCATCGTAATATTTATCCCTTTCCTGATGATGACGGGCGTTGCGGGCGCTTACTTTAAGGTGATGACCAATACCATGATCATTACCCTCGCCTGTTCCTTTTTGGTAACCTGGGTCGGCCTGCCGGTAATATACCTGCTGCTCACCAAAGAGAAACCCGCAGACAAACAGGCCAAAGAGGAAGTGCACGAGGTTAAACGGCAACGCTGGGTATCGTTCTTTATCCTTAATCCCCTAATCAGTATCATCCTCATTGCGGGCCTGGTGCTGGTTATCGTATTCATCCCCGGCAAACTGGAGACCGGCTTTCTGCCCGATATGGACGAGGGCAGCATCGTGCTGGATTATACCTCCCCGCCCGGCACCTCGCTGGAAGAAACCGACCGGATGCTGCGCGAGATTGAAAAACTGATCATCAAAGAACCGGATGTGGCTGCATACTCGCGCCGCACAGGTACCCAAATGGGCTTCTTTATTACCGAACCGAACACCGGCGATTACCTCATCCAACTGAAAAAAGCGCATGAGAAAACGTCTGAAGAGGTCATCAGCGATTTACGACAGCAGATAGAAGCATCGCAGCCCGCCCTGCGGGTTGATTTTGGGCAGGTAATTGGCGATATGCTGGGCGATTTGATGACCTCTACCCAACCCATCGAAATAAAAGTTTTTGGCGATGACCAGGCCAAGCTGCAAGTGCTTGCCAAACAGATAGCCGATATTACCACCAACGTAAAAGGCACTGCGGATGTGTTCGACGGTATCGTTATCGCCGGGCCATCGGTAAATATCGTGCCCGATTATAGCAAACTGGCGCAGTACAACCTTACGCCCGCTGCCCTGCAAACACAGGTACAATCGGCCCTGGAAGGGAACGTAATTGGCAACCTGTTCGAGCGGGAGCAGCAGTCGCCCATACGCATGGTGTACCCCGGCAGCCGCCTGCAGGATGTGGCGGGCATCAAAAATCTCAACGTATTTCTGGCTGATGGCCGACTGGTACCGATTACCTCGCTGGCCACCGTTGAGTTGCACCCCGGCGATGCGGAAGTAGAGCGCGAAAACCTGCAGGCCATGGGTGTTATCAGCGCCCGTTTAGAAAACGCCGACCTGGGCAGCGTGATGCCTGCCATACAAAAAGGCATCCGCGATAAGGTGAACCTGCCACCCGGCTATCATGTGGAATATGGCGGCGCCTATGCCGAGCAGCAGCAATCGTTTAAGGAATTGCTGATGATATTGATTACCTCCAGCCTGTTGGTGTTCGGGGTGATCCTATTCCTGTTCCGGCAGTTCAGGATAGCTTTGCTGATTTTGGTGGTTGCCGTGCTGGGTATCGGCGGCAGCATACTGGCCCTGTACCTAACGAATACCCCGCTAAATGTAGGTAGCTATACCGGGCTCATTATGATTGTAGGGATTATCGGCGAGAATGCCATCTTCACCTTCTGGCAATTCCGCGAGAGTGCAAAAACCAGTAGCATAGATGAAGCGATTATCTATTCCATCTCTACCCGCCTCCGCCCCAAACTGATGACCGCCCTGGGTGCCATTATTGCCCTGGCTCCGCTGGCCCTCGGGATAGGTGCCGGGGCTCAGTTGCACCAGCCATTGGCCATCGCCGTCATCGGTGGTTTCCTGGCTGCGCTGCCTTTATTGCTGATCGTTTTGCCCAGCATGATCCGCGTTTTTTACCGCAATCATTCATTCGCCAAGAAAGCTTAAAAAAAGGCAAAGAAAAAGACCGAAAAACCTCCGAAAAACACAGATTTTTAAAGGTTTTTTACGGTCTTTTTTGATTTAGTCTACGCCGTCGGCCTTTAATTTGTTCAGTAATTCGTCGAGGGATACCTCCGCAAAAGCGGTCGAGGAATCGGATACGCCGTATGGGATGATGAGTTTGTTGTTATGTACGATAGCCCCGCAGGAGTACAGCACGTTGGGTACATAACCTTCGCGCTCGTCGCTATTGGGAATTAGTAAAGGCTCTTTCAGGCGGCCGATTTCTATCGTCGGGTCATCAAGCTGTAACAAGCTGGCACCCAACACATAGCGGCGCATAGGACCAACACCGTGGGTAATCATCAGCCAGCCCTCGCTGGTCTCTATAGGCGATCCGCAATTGCCTATCTGTATAAATTCCCAGGTAAACTTAGGTTGCTGCAACAGCACGGGTTTCTCCCAAATGTTTATCTTATCCGAGTACATGATGTAGTTATTGCAGCCGTCTATTCGACTGATCATCACATACTTACCGTTCACCTTACGGGGAAAGAGCGCCAGGTTCTTGTTCTGGGCACCGGCACCGTACAGGGGCATTATCTTAAAGTTATAGAAATCGTTGGTTTGCAGCAGTTTAGGCATAATCAGCGCACCATCGTAAGCGGTATAAGTGGCATAATAAACCGAAGTACCGTCCTCATTTACGAACTGTACGAAACGGGCATCCTCTATCCCCTTGCGTTCGTACTCCGAGATGGGGAAGATAACCCTATCGGAGATATCGGTATCCAGCGAAAACACGATCTCGTAGTATGAATCGGCCAGCCAAAGCACTTTATCGTACTCAAGTTTCTTCATATCGCTCTCCTGCAGCCGTTGCGAATCGAGGATGATGCGGCGAAGGTTAGAGTATTCGAAATGATGATCCAGCTTGCTTTCCAGCTCGTGCAGTACATCGATGTTGATTTGGGTGATGGCCGCCTTATCGAAAAAAAGCTTTTTATTATAAACGGCGTTGCGCACTATCTCTGCCTCATCGATGTAATTACCAGCTGGTAAAACACTGATATTATTGTACTTATCTATCAAGGCCCGACGAAAGGTGATGGAGGAGATATGTCCCTCGCCCACCGCCCTAAAGCTGATGATTACGCGGCGTTGCCCGTCTTCCATCTCGGTTTGGTCGGGATCCGCTACGATGGAAGGGTTAAAAAACGCAGCAGACTCGATAGAATATTCGTGCGTAAAATATGACCCTATCAGGAGCTTACGGTAAACAGTTAGGCTGTCGAAATCGATACCTAATTCTTCAAAAAGCGGCTTCAGCTTACTGCAATGGCGGTTAAGTACCCGGGTAATATTGCGGTGGCGTTTAGAATACTCTTGCAACAGGGGCGATACAATGCCGAATGCCTCCTCCTCTGTGATAGCCATTACGCGCTGTAAAACTTCCTTAGCCCTGTCGTTCCCGTTAAAAAAGAACCTTGCGATAACGCGCCTCGGGTCCGGATTTACTCTTATTGGTTTTCGCTCTATCGAAAGTCTCATCTATGGATATTTTATAATTAACACCTGTGCTGTTAAATTGATTTGGGCAATTTCACAAAAGCCACAAGGCCCTATAACGGGCGGGGCCGGGCGATATTGCCTCGGCGAAACTCTTAATAAAAGCGTTAGAACCGCGAATTGTTTAGTAAATGTGAATTTCCCGGGGCTTACAACATGCGGTTGCGTTTGATGAGGTACTCGTTCAGGATACCGTTGTAACCTTGCGCAATATCGGCATCCACCAGGTCGATGTGGTACTGGGCGCATTTAAGTTCCAGTTGGTGGCGGTATTCTTTAAGCGAGGCGATATAGCTGTCGCGGATTTTGTTGGGGTGCACGCGTACCTCCTCGCCGGTTTCCATATCAACGAAATGGTGCGGCCGGTTGTCGAAATTAAAATCGACCTCCTGTTGCCTGCTGGTGATATTGAAGATAACCACCTCGTGCTTTTTATACTTAAGGTGCTGTATAGCGGCAAAAAGCTCCTGCATTTTTTGCGGGTTGAGGCTGTTCTCCAGCATATCGCTAAAGATGATAACCATCGAGCGCTGATGTATCTCGCCCGCCAAATGGTGCAGCACGCCCGATATATTAGTGGCCGTATTGGCTTTCGGGTTATTATAAGCTTTCTCTAACTGTGCATACAGATAAAACAAATGCGCCGAGGTAGAGCGGGCCGGACTCATCCAATCCATCTTATCCGAAAAAAGGCAAAGCCCAAACGCATCACGCTGCTTTTTGAACAGGTACATGAGCGAGGCAATAGCATATACCGAAAACTGTAGCTTGTTGGCACCCTCTGCCGGGAAATTCATAGACGAAGAAGTATCCAACAGCAGATAACAGCGCAGGTTGGTTTCTTCCTCAAATTGCTTTACGAACAACTTATCGGTCCGCGCCAACAGTTTCCAGTCGATATTCTTTACCGATTCGCCGTTGTTATACAGCCTGTGCTCCGCAAATTCTACCGAAAAACCGTGAAAAGGGCTTTGGTGCAGCCCGGTAATAAAGCCCTCAACAACCTGCCTGGCAAGCAGTTCCAGGTTGGCCAGCTGGCGCACATGTTGGTTGTTGTTTAATTGAGGCATAGGGCAAGGTAGCAATTTCGGGGTAAACGCTAAATATAAACGTACGACGGGGCGAATTATTTCAGCATACTATTACTCTACCGTCGGTTTAAACCGACGGCATTGAAGGTGGATTGGCTTAAATTCCACCTAATCAATGAGCAATCCACCTCCATTGCCATCACATTCATGTGACGGAAGGTGGCATAGTTGTCAAGCTCAGAGAAAGCCTTAAAACCTAGTATAAAAAGCCGTTTGCAAAACATGGTTTACGGTGTAGGTAGTGGCTTGCTTGCTGTATTGATTAAGGTAGCCAATCTCGGCATCGAACTTTTTGCTGAAACGGAAGCCGATAGCACCGTAAGCACGGTTCTGGTCGAAGAAGTGCTTATTCACTTTATTCTTGTTCTGTATATTCACAAAAATTTCGTTCTGCAAAGCCAGGAAGGGGCCTTTCTTGAATACCGAATCGCTTTTGAATGGAATAACCGACCGGGCAAAATAACGCAGGCGCTGTGCAAAGTAATGGTCATTAGCGGTTGCGGAAGTATTGCCCAGGAAGCGTTGCTCTAACCGGAAACGGTGCTGCAAGGATATGTTCTTCCCCAATTTTTGGTTGATGATAAACTGTTCCCATATCCGGCTTTCGGGGCGGAATGTGGATGCCCCGCTTGCCGAGCGGCCATTGGTAGCCACATAAGCATACCCCAATGCGCCTATTTTGTTATTGGCGAAGTAATAATTAACCGCCGGGCGCAACAGCACGTTACGCAAATAACCGAACTCATCTGCCGAGCGCAATTGCCCATCGAACGACATGCCCCAATGCTGCGAGAAGCGCTGTGTATGAAATAATGCTGCCCAACCGGAGAATTGATTATCCTGCGCCAATAATTTGCAGGGCACCAAAAAAGTTGAAAGCAGCAAAAGCTGAAAGAATTTTTTCTTCATAAATGATAGCTATGCACTATAAAGTGCGTTAATGAAAATGGTCAACCTTAGCGTGGGGGGCACAGCTTTTTAATGGCTAACGGCGCAAAAATAGCAATTTGGGCAATAATTACTCCTTAAATTTTGCTATCCGTTTCCGGCCCAAATCGTACATCAACCTAAACGCTTCCTGGTTGCTGCCGCTGTTGAGGGGCGTTTGGTGGAAACTGAGGACGAACTGCCCGGTTAAGCCCTTGTATAAGAAGGGGGTGTAGATGATATCCAGACGATTGTAGGTTTTGTATTGGTAATAAGCATCGCCGTAGGTCACATTGTGCCCATCGCCTTTATAAAATTCATCGTACAGGGCAAAGCGTTTGTAGCTTAAAAAGGCATTGGCCACAAAGCCGGTGGGTTTTTTAAAACCAGATACATTGCGCTCCCGCTCGAAGGACATCATACCGCCGGCTTCGATGCTCAATGAATCGAGGAAGGTTTTGTGGCTGAAATTAGCGCCAAGCTTTACCTGAATCGCACCATTGTCGCGAATGTGGTCGTCGGGGATGGGAATTGCCGGCCCGGCATCGTGCAGCAAAAAGAAATAGTGCGAAAGGTAGAATGGCCCCTTTTCAAATGGCTGATATTTACCCGAAAAGCCGAACAAAAACTGCTCGCGCTCGGTATCGGTTTGGCGGCTTGTCCAATCAATCCAAATGGTTTCGGTAAAGTTATCGGTATGATATTTGGCCAGCAAGCCCTCAATATTGGGGCGGAAATAGCGCAGCGTATCGTTCAGCAGAGCGCGGGGATAATCAGTAAGCAAGCCCTCGCGCGGAAACTCGCCCGCATTGAACAGCCAGCGTTTGCCGGTGTGGTTAAAATAAGCCACGGGGTTCACCTTTAAAAAGTATGGCTTGGCGCCAAACTCGTGCAGGCCGTTTGCCCCAACGATGAATCGGTTAGCACTATCCAGGTTCAAACCAAAATCTAAAGCCAGGCGGGTGCCGGAGTAAGTCCGCGAGCGTATCAGCGACTCCTTATACTCCCGGTTATCAAAAAACACCGACCCGTTAAAATGCGTATCTATGGTTTGGGCAGCGGCAGCGCGGGCAATTAAAACAGTAATCAGGAACAGGTATATCTTTTTGTGCATCGTATGAAACTATTATTCAACTATAAATTTTATCAGGCGGCTGTTTTTGCTCCCGCGGAAAGGCTCTGTACGTATGGAGAACATCAGGTAATACGTGCGCTTCTCTTTCGGTGCGGTCACTTCAGTTTGGTACGCCTTGCTTTCGCCGGACTGCAGGCTGATTTTATTAAAATCGGTGCCAGCCTGCTGCACTTCCGCAATATCCGTGGGCCCGGTAAAAAAGCAGCTTTCTAAATACACAGGGTGCTTATAGCCAACGTTGGTAAAATTAACATCGTATTCGTAAGGGTTGGCAATATTGAGGTCAAATTGTATTTTTTGACCGGGATGCGCAGTAACCGCAGTCGTTTTGGTATCGATGGCGATTTTTTGATAGGTGCGCGCATCTTCTACCCAGGCGCCATACCAATCGCCCTGTTCGTTTTTAATGGTATCGCTTTTGTAACCCTGCAAGGGTTCGCTCAGCAGCAGGTACACTTTTTTGTGCTGCAGGCTATCCTCCATGGGCCATATATCGAACATAGTGCGCCCGTAATACCGCGAATCGTAAGCGAAACCCTTCAGCGTATGGTTATAAAAATCATATTTGGATGGATTCTGGAACCCATCGTCCATCACCATCCAGGCATCGCCGGCTTTCTCGTGAACTTTGGCAGCCCAATCGCGGAAGCCGAAATAAGTGCGCAAGGCGATTACTTTCTTAACGAAGGGCAAGCCGAGCGCCAGGGAAAGCCGCAATATCAATATCAGCACGATATTGGCAATACCCAGGCGGAAAAGCCACTGTGGGTAGTTATTATTCCGTTGCAGGTTGATGAGCACCAGCGAAACCAGCGGTATAAAAGCAATTAGCGTATAATGCGGCTGCACATTGGCAAAGCCGGTATTCACCAAAAAGAAACTGAAGGTACCGATAGCATTAAACACCAGCGCACGCGTAAACACATCGGTAATTTTGGTTGTAAATCCTTTATAAAACAGGTACCAGCTGATAAGCACGCCGCCCAGCAGTAACTGCCCCGATAGGTATTCAATAGTGGCCGAAATGCTGTAAATCTTATCAGACGACCGTTCGAACAGTTGGTAATTTACAGCCGGGAAGCCATGCTGCGATTGCCATAAGATGTGCGGCACATAGCAAATAAACCCAACGATAATAGCCACGTAAAACGATGGCCGCGTAAACAATTTTGGGTTGGATAATATGGTGAAACCCACCAGCAGCACCCCGTGATATTTGCTATACAGCAGGCAGGCGACTACCAGACCGATGATAGAACCCATCCGCCAGCTATCTTGCCCGGCGTACTTTTGGTAGCAATAATAAAACAGCACGGCAAAGAAAAACAGCGGTGCATCGGGCGTGGTCGTAAAACCGTACACATGGAAAACCAACACGCCGGATACCAGCAATATGAACCATTTGGCATTAACCGCATATTTTTTGAGGATGAGCCACAACAGGTAAATTGCCAGGCCGTTGGTAAGCACGGTAACCAGCCTTGCGCCAAGCTCGTTTTGGAAAAGTGAATACCCGATTTTGATGAATACGGCCATCATGGGCGGGTGGTAAAAGTACCCCCAATCGGGCTTTTGGGCGTATAGCCAGTAGTAAGCCTCGTCGCCATGCAGCTCAAGTAGATAGGCCTGCAGCAGGTTCAGCACCGTCCAGCAGGCTATGAAATACCAGATGGGTTTGTCGGTTTGCGAGGGCTTGCTTATCGTGTTGGCCATTTAATAATCAAAGCTGCAAAGGTATGATAAAAGCATTAAGGCAGGCGATGCAGGCAGGCATCATTATTTTAAGAAAGACGCCTCCAATTCATATAAAAAAATGAATATTTGAACCATGATAGCCAAACAAATAGAAATTATGCGGCAGCCCCGCATCAAAATATTGAGTGTACTGGAAACGTTCAGCCTGGATCAGTTGAACACCATCCCCGCCGGATTTAACAACAACATTTTGTGGAACCTCGGCCACATGATAGCCGCCCAACAAGGTGTTTGCTACAAACGCGCCGGTTTAGATACCTGGGTTGCCGATAGCTTTTTTCAAGCGTATAAACCCGGTACCAAACCCGAAGGTTACATTGGCCAGGAGCAATTAGACGAAATAAAGGAATTGCTGATGACCAGCCTGGACCAATTACAAGCCGACCTGCAAGCCGGTGTTTTTACCAACTACCCCGCCTGGACAACCCGCTACGGCGCAGAGATACGCGATATTAACGACGCAATAGCGTTTTTGCCTTTCCACGAAGGGCTGCATGTGGGGTATATTATGGGTTTGAGGAAGCTGGTGTAAGAGATTAAGCAAGATGCTACTTCCACTCATTGCGTATCTTTAACTGATATTCCAACCCGTCAACGCCGAAATTTATTTTCCCGAAATATTTATCCAGTTCAATCGGCTTTTTCTTTTTGGGGAGCTTAGCCAACTCTTTATCAAGTTCGCTGCGTGTAGTCGTTTTGTTTACTTCAATTACTTTGCCCATACACAAATATAAATAACGCCACGGAGATTTGATAATTAAAAGCATATCCCTTGCCGCTACAATTCAACAATCTGCACAATTGCATCCCGAAATTTCGGGACACATCCGCACATCTAAACACATTTACTATCTTAGCATCCTTTTATTAAAGCTATGAACAGATTTTACGGGACAGGGGTAGCAATGGTAACTCCTTTTCAGCCCGACGGCGAGGTAGATTACCCCGCGCTCGAGAGGCTCATCAACCACCTCATTGATGGTGGTGTGGAATATTTAGTGTCGTTAGGCACAACCGGCGAAAGCGCTACTTTGAGTAAGGACGAGAAGAAGCAGGTATTTGCCTTTACCGCCAAAACCGTAAATAAACGCGTGGCCCTGGTGGCCGGCATAGCAGGCAATAACACCTTGGAGGTTGTTGCCGAAATTAAAGCATTCGATACCGATGGCTACGATGCCATCCTATCGGCGAGCCCGCATTACAACAAACCAACGCAAGAAGGTATTTATCAGCACTATAAAGCCATAGCAGAGGCATCGCCCCTGCCAATAATTCTGTATAACGTACCCAGCCGTACCGGCAGCACAGTAAGTGCCGAAACCACCGTAAGGCTGGCGAAGGATTTCAAGAATATCATCGGCATCAAAGAAGCATCGGGCAATTTCGATTTGATGAACCAGTTGATGCGCGATAAACCGGAGGATTTCCTGCTGATTTCCGGCGACGACCCTATTACGCTGCCCATGATAGCCATGGGTGCCGTTGGCGTGATATCGGTAATTGGCAACGCATTGCCGCGCCAGTTATCAGATATGGTGAGGTTATGCCTGCAAGGCGATTTCAAGGCGGCCCTACCCACCAATTACAGCCTGATAGAGTTTACCCGCCTGATGTTTGCCGAAGGCAGCCCGGCAGGCGTAAAAACAGCCTTGAAGCAATTAGATATTTGCGGCGATACGCTGCGCCTGCCACTGGTGCAGGTTAGTGAAAGCACTGCGGAGAAGATAAAGGAGCAGATAGGGGTAATTGGATAAACCCTTATCCCACAACGTCATTGCGAGGCACGAAGCAATCTCCCGATTAGCAGGGCGGATTTGCAAAGCGGCTTGTCCTGCGTAGAGATTATTGATGTTTTGTTTTTTTCTCAAGGAATCAATGAGCTCCCTTCGGTCGGTTGTCTTCGTTCCTCGCAATGACGCGATGGTTTTTAAAATCGCAGACGGCTTAAAATGGGTTAAAATATACCCAAACAAAAAACCCGGTGTGGCTGCACCGGGTTTTTTTAATGAAGTAAATAATTTTGCCCCGGGGACTTACTCTTTGTTTTTGGCTTCCTGAACTTCCAGGCGGATGGCTTGCGCTAAATTTTTAAGGTCTTGCATACCTTTACGGACACGGGTGCCGGCGGCACTGTTGCCCTTGTTGTAAAATTTGTCGGCGTCGGCTTCCAGCGATGCGATCAGTTCCTTTACTTCAGTAAATTTTTTCATTGTGAACTTTTTTTAGTTTATTGAGGCTTATTGTTTTAATTAAAGCTAATCTAACTTGTTTTTTTTTAATTAAGAACTTTTAAATAACAAAAAAAGTGGCTTTAAACTGGTTTTTTTCCACATTTTCGCCCTCTGAGTTTTAAAAATGCAAGCAACTCACAAACGAAGAAATTAGTCGTTTTTAGTATTTAGTTAATAATTAAATTACATTTAATTCAAACGACTCGAAATCATTCATTATTTCAACAATATTGCCGTCGCTATGCCTTATCCACTTGCTATAGCTACGGGCATAAAATAAAACGAAAAAGCCCCACGGTGTCCGCAGGGCTCATCTATGGCGAAAAATCCGTTTGCCTATTGCTTAGGCAATCGCCATTTTGTTCTCCTTATAGTAACCGGCTTTCAGTTTTTCGGCTACCTCACTAAAGGCATCCAGCGTACGCTCCACGTCCTCCAGGGTGTGCACCGCAGTAGGTATTAGCCTAAGCTCTATCAGGCCTTTAGGGATAACCGGGTAAACCACGATAGAGCAAAATATGCTGTAGTTCTCGCGAAGGTCCATAGTAAGGCTGGTAGCTTCGTTCAATTCGCCTTTCAGGAAAACCGGGGTAACCATAGTATCGGTAATGCCTATATCGAAACCATGCTCAACCAGTCCGTTTTGCAGGGCTTTGGCAATTACCCATAATTGCTCACGCAGCTCGGGATTTGACTTTAGCAGTTCGAAACGTTTCTTTAGTCCCAGCACCATCGGCATAGGCAACGCTTTGGCGAAGGTTTGCGAGCGCATATTATAGCGCAGGTAATTGATAATTTCGTTATCCGACGCCACGAAAGCACCTATCCCCGCCATCGATTTGGCAAAGGTACCGAAGTACACATCCACCCCCTCGATGCTGTTCTGCTCTTCGTGCGTACCGGCGCCGGTTGGGCCCATGGTACCAAAACCATGCGCATCATCAATAAGCAGGCGGAAGTTATATTTGCCTTTTAATGCGATAATCTCTTTTAGCTTGCCCTGCGCGCCCGACATGCCGAAAACGCCCTCCGTAATTAGCAATATGCCGCCACCGGTTTGCTCGGTTAGCTTTGCGGCGCGTTCCAGTTGTTTCTCGCAGCTTTCGATATCGTTGTGCTGGTAAACAAAACGCTTGCCCATGTGCAGGCGCACGCCATCTACAATACACGCGTGCGATTCGGCATCGTAAACAATCACGTCATTCCTGTCAACCAATGCATCTATGATGGATACCATGCCCTGGTAGCCGTAGTTCAATAAAAAGGCGGCATCTTTTCCCACGAATTCGGCCAGGCCGTTTTCCAGTTCTTCGTGATGCCTGGTATTTCCGCTCATCATGCGGGCACCCATAGGGTAAGCCATGCCGTAATCGGCAGCAGCTTGCGCATCGGCTTCGCGTACTTCGGGGTGGTTGGCCAAGCCGAGGTAATTGTTAAGGCTCCAAACCAAATGCTCTTTACCGTTGAACATCATATGCGGATGAATCTCCCCCTCAAGGCGCGGGAATGAAAAATACCCGTGCGACCATTTCTGGTGCTGCCCTATAGGGCCGCCCATATTCTTATTTATTTTATCAAACAGATCCAAATTGCAAATCTTTTAATGTTCGTGATATATTATTGCAAATATACCTATAAAACGACCCCCAACAAACGTTATTACTTTTTATGATAGTTTATAACTCTAACGAGATTCAAGAGTTAAGAGACAAGAGACAAGACACATAATCGCGCATAAAAAAAGCAGAATAAATTTATTCTGCTTCCTTTTGTCTTGGTTCTTGACTCTTACGTCTTGTATCTAAATCAGTCTACGTTATCGTGCAAAAAAGAGTTGTTGTTCTTTATTTCTGTTTTGCCGTCGCTATCTATAGTCAAAGAGAATTTCGATATCTGGCTCTCGTCCGATTGTGGGGTTTGCTGCAGCGCTACTTCCTTACGTTTGTAGGCCGGTACGTTCTCCATCTCCTGTATGTTGCCGTTGCGCAGCTTCATGCTAAGGTCTTTCAACCGCATGATGCGCTCGCGCGATTTACGCAATTGCTCTTCTATCGATTCGTCGGTTTTGTTTTCGTCCGCGTTCACTATTGGTTCCGGCTCGGGTAGTTTTGCTTCAACAACAGGTGGCGGGGTAAAATCCATTATGGTTTCGCTTACCTTGAATACAAAACCGCCGTCATCTTCCGGTTCTTCCTCTTCCACTTTGGGCTCCTCTTCGGTAAGATTAAAACGTACCACTTCGCGCTGTTCGGCTTTGTCTTGTTCCTCTGCCTTGGCAAACAAATCGAACAAGCCGGTTTGTTTAGGCGCATCCTTCATTTTCATGTAAGGCTGCGCAGTAGCCATACCGGCCTCTGGTTTAACGGCGTTAATAAACTCGTTCACCGGCTTCACCATAGGGGCTGGCTCGGGCATAAGCATGCTTACCACCTTTTTGTTGCTATGCTCTTTCTCTCGCTCGTCTTTAGTTTGGAAACCGGTAGCAATAATGGTTACCGATAGTCCTTCGCCCAGGTTTTCATCCTTACAATTACCCCATATCAGGTCGGCAGCCAGGCCGGCTTCTTCCTGTATGTAATCTGTAATTACGGTTACCTCATCCATGGTTACCTCGTTCTCGCCCGAAGTGATGTTCAGCAGGATATAGCGTGCCCCTTCAATCTCGTTGTCTTTTAACAATGGCGAAGCCAAAGCGCCTTCCACCGCTTTTAAAGCGCGGTTGTCGCCTTCGGCGGTGCAGCTACCCATTATACATACGCCGCTATCTTTCATAACGGTGCGCACGTCTTTAAAATCTACGTTGATATAACCTGGTAAGGTGATAATTTCCGCGATGCCTTTTGCAGCCGTGGTTAAAATATCATCGGCCTGCCCAAATGCCGAACTCATGGTTAAGTTGCCGAATATCTGGCGCAGCCTGTCGTTAGAGATTACCAAAAACGAGTCTACGTATTTCTTCAGTTCTTCCATGCCTTCCTCGGCCTGCATACGGCGGCGTTTGCCTTCGAACGAGAACGGGGTGGTAATGATGCCTACAGTCAGGATATCCAGTTCGCGCGCAGCTTTGGCTATGATAGGGCTTGCGCCTGTACCTGTACCGCCACCCATACCTGCCGTAATGAACAGCATTTTTGTGTTTGCGCCCAGCATTTGTTTTATATCGTCGATATTCTCGATAGCCGAGTTTTTGCCCACTTCGGGTATAGAGCCTGCGCCCATACCTTCGGTTAAGCTGGCACCCAATTGCACCTTGTTGGGGATTGGGCTAAGCTCCAATGCCTGCGCATCGGTATTACATATAATAAAGTCGACACCCTTGATACCTTGCCTGTACATGTGGTTTACCGCGTTGCCGCCACCACCGCCAACACCAATTACCTTGATGATTGCCGATTTTTCTTTTAACATCTCAAACTGCATAATCCTTGTTTTTCAGTTGTTTGTGGTTTGATGATTAGATAGATTTTACTAATGTAATAATAGGGGTTTTTCCACATAGTTTATCCACATTTGTGCATAATGTGGATAAGTTAACTCATGTGAATAAAAATTAACCCGGAGCCTTTCAGCTTGCGAGTTTACTCACCCCGACTACGCTTCGCTGGTCGACCCTCTCTGCTTCGCAAAGAGGGTGAGGAGAAGCTACTCCTTCTTTGCGAAGCAGAGAGGGGGCAGGGGGTGAGTTCCCTATTTCAAATAGTCCTCATCTTTTATATCATCCTTAATAAATTTCTTGCCCGATTCCAGTATCTTGCCCAACAGGCCAAACTTACGGTCGTCGGTATATTTAGCTTTCTCTATTTTGGCAGGCACCGGCGCTGCCTGCGTTAAGCCATTATATTCTGCCTTTTGTATCCCTTTTATCAGCAAGCCTATACCTGTTGCGTAGGTTGGGCTCTGCAGATCCTCGTAAACAGCCTTCGGCAGCGTTTCGTTCTTGGCCAGGTGCTCGTTGGGGTAACCAATGCGGCAATCTAACCCGGTAACGAATTCTATCAGCTGGGTTAAGTGCTTCAACTGCGCACCGCCGCCGGTTACAACTATACCGCCTATCAGTTTCTTTTCGTAGCCCGATGATTTTATTTCGTAGTAAACATGCTCTATGATCTCCTCCATGCGAGCCTGTATTACGAAGGCAAGGTTCTTAACCGATATTTCCTTTGGCTCACGGCCACGCAAACCGGGCACGCAAACTATCTCGTTTTCTTTGTTCTCTTCTGCCAGTGCCGAACCGAACCTTACTTTCAGTTGCTCTGCAATGTTGCGCATCACCGAGCAGCCTTCGCGGATATCCTCAGTAACGCTGTTACCACCGAAAGGGATAACCGCCGTATGGCGGATGATGCCTTCGTGGAAGATGGCCACATCAGTAGTACCGCCGCCGATATCAACCAGCACTATGCCGGCTTCTTTCTCTTCCTCGCTCAGTACCGATTCTGAGGATGCCAATGGCTCCAGTATCAGTTCCTGGCTTTCCAACTGCGCCTTGGTTACGCATTTTACGATGTTTTTGATAGCCGTAACCTGGCCCGATATGATATGGAAGTTGGCTTCTAAACGCACGCCTGCCATGCCTATTGGGTCTTTGATACCCGGCTCGCTATCCACAGTAAATTCCTGCGGCAACACGTGAATTATCTCCTCACCCGGAGGCATCACCAGGTTGTACATATCCTCAACCAGTTTATCTATATCCTTTCGGCCTATTTCGCTGTTCAGATCCTTACGGGTTATCAGCCCGCGGTGCTGCAGGCTTTTGATGTGCTGCCCGGCTATGCCTACGTTTACAATCCTTATCTCTACGTTTGATTGCGCGCCGGCTACATCTACCGCCTGCGTAATGCCCTGCACGGTTTTATCAATGTTTGATACCACCCCGCGCGTTACCCCTGCCGATTCGGCCTTGCCTATACCCAGCACTTCAATCTTGCCGTTTTTGCTGCGGCGGCCAACAATAGCACAAATTTTTGTTGTGCCAATATCCAGCCCCACTACAATTGGCGAACTTTTTTCTTGTGTTGAACTTTTGTCCATATCCCTTGATTTTAATAGATGTCTCTTCCCCTTATTTCTTCTTCTCTGCCTGTTTCTTGCCGGCAGTTTTTTTGTTAGCAGCCGGCTTTGCCGGAGGCTTGCCCGTTTTTAGCTTTTTATCGACAGGCTTATTAGCGGCAGCTGTATGCGCCGCTTTTTTGTTGGCCACGTACCCCGCGATAACATCCTCCGGCGTTGGCTTATGTGCCGCAGGCTTAACCACTGCACGCACGGTTGGCTTCGCGGTAACCGGCTTCGCTATAAGCAGTTTTACTGCCTGGGGTTTTGCCGCTTGCGGCTTCGCAACTGTAGGCTTTACTACCACCGGGTGCTCGTCAATCGGCCTTTCTGCATCATCTGTTATGGCGGGCGCGGCTGTCGAATCGCGGCGTACCCTGGTGGTGCCGGCTGCAAGCGCCGAATCTGCCGCCGCCTTTTTTGCCTGGGCTTTCACTGCAGCCAACGAATCGACCAGGCTTTGGTTTTTTACGCCGATTACCTGGTTGCCATATTTAATGTTGATTACCTTATAAGCATCCCAACCAACCAACGGCAGGGCTTTTTTGTAAAAAGCCTTCAAGTTGCTGAAACGAAGATCGAGCGAGTCGGCGTTGCCCAGCAATATCCGCTGGCTGCCCACGCGTGGTATCAATTCTATCTCGTGCGCCTGGTTTACATATATCTGCGATATCTGCGCATCCCATAGCGAATCGTTGCGTATATATTCGGCCGTTTTGTATAAGTCAATTGCCAGTGCGTTATGCAAAGAGTCTACGCGGTTGGCAAAAAGTTCGTCGATAAAACCATTGGCCACAATTACCCTCGCGGTAAAACTCTGTGATAGCGGCATCTTGAGGCCATGCTGATCTACGTAAAAATCCTGCCCGAAACGGTTCATCACCCGCAATATGGGCTGGCGCTGGCTCACTTCAACCTGTATTACGCCATCCATATCGGCATACACATTGGCCGATTCGATGAACGGGTTATTCTTCAGCCGCTGCTCCAGGGCGTACAAGTCTATATTTTCTATGCGGCGGCCAATCAGCGTGTGGCTGTCCATCTGCAAAATATGATCAACCTCCTGCCTGTTTATAAAATAATGGCTGCCTGGTATATACACCTTAATGGCCGTACACACCACCTCTGATTTTTTTATGGATATGAAACTCATCAGCACCACCAAACCGGCCAGGCTGATGGTCCAGCCTAATCCAATTAACAATGGTTTCCAAATGCGTTTCTTAAACATGCTCCAATATCTCTTTAAGCGGGTTCACTAATGTATCTATGTCGCCTGCGCCAACAGTTAACAACAGTTCCGGCTTTTCGGCCGTAACTATTTCCAGGGCCTGTTGTTTACCAACCAGGCGCTTGTTTTCCAGCTTCATCAGGTTCAGCACCATATTGCTATCTACCCCCGGTATCGGCAACTCGCGGGCGGGGTATATCTCCAGCATCAACAATTCGTCGACCATATCCAGCACTTCGGCAAAGCCGTCCACAAAATCGCGGGTGCGGGTAAACAAATGCGGCTGAAACATCACCGTGAGTTTCTTATCCGGATAAAGCCTTTTTACCGATGTAATGGCCGCCCGCAACTCTTCGGGGTGGTGCGCATAATCATCGATATATATATGCCCGGTATTCTTTACGATATACTCGAACCTGCGTTTCACACCTTTAAAAGAGCCAAGCGCTTCGCGGATGGCATCTGCGGAAATCTCCAGCCTTAACGACGCTTCGATAGCCGCAACGGCATTCTCTATATTGTGCAGCCCTGCTATACCCATTCTGATGTTGGGGATGGCTGTCGAACCGTTATCGAAATCGAAATGAAAGTTGCCATCTTCGATACGAATATTGCTACCCATTGCGCCTGCTTCGCCATTTACCGTGTAGGTAAAACCCTCGGCCAGCGGCAAACCTTTTTTGTATATCAATATGCCGCCCTGCTTTATCTGCGAGGCAAACAAACGGAACGATTCCTCCAGGTGCGAGTGGTCGCCGTAGATATCCAGGTGATCTGCATCCATGGAGGTGATGATAGCCGTATCGGGGTTCAGCGTTAGGAACGAGCGATCGTACTCGTCAGCTTCTACCACCACGATATCGTTTTTGCCATACAGCACATTGGTTTGGTAATTGGATGATATACCGCCCAAAAATGCAGAGCAATCTTTGCCCGAATCTTTCAGGATATGCGCTATCATGCACGAGGTGGTGGTTTTGCCATGCGTGCCCGCCACCGCAATGGTGAACATGCCGCGACTGATGATACCCAGCACCTGCGAGCGTTTTTGCAAATCGAACCCTTTGTTTTTAAAGTAATTCAAAATAGCCGAATCCTTGGGGATGGCAGGCGTAAAAATCACCAGCGTACCGTCGCCCGGCTGCTGGAAACTCATGGGAATCCAGTCTGTACGGTCTTCAAACACCACGCGGATGCCTTCGTTGTGCAAAGCATCGGTTAAAGGCGTGCTCGTTTTATCGTATCCACACACCACGCAACCCAAATGATGGAAATAACGCGCCAGGCCGCTCATGCCTATGCCGCCTATGCCTACCAGGTAAACCCGCTGTATGTTCTTTAGTTCCATTGTCTTCATTTAAAAAAAGGCTATCCCCGCGTTCTGCGGGGATTAGCCGATTTAACTGTTGTTTGTTATTTGGATAACCTCTTTCGCTATAACTTCATCGGCATTGGGCATGGCCAGCTTGCCTATGTTATCGCTTAATTTCTTTTTCAAATCTTTATCGTTCAATAGCTCTATCGCTTTATCAACCAGTTTGGCCTCGGCATCGCGGTCGGCTACGAACAGGGCCGCGTTCTCTGTTACCAGGGCCAGCGCGTTTTTGGTCTGATGGTCCTCGGCCACGTTTGGCGATGGCACCAGTATTACCGGTTTCTTTATCACACAGAGCTCGGCAATAGTACCGGCACCTGCGCGGGAAATAATCACATCTGCAGCGGCAAAGGCCAAATCCATACGGCTTATGAACTCTACCACGCACACATTAGGGTGTATGTTATCGCCCAGTTGCTCCATTATGCTTTTGTAATAGAACTTGCCTGTTTGCCAAATCACCTGCACATCAGCTGCTATTATTTTATCCAGACCGGCCAGCAGGCTTTTATTCAAAGTACCCGCACCAAGGCTGCCGCCGGTTACCAGTATAGTTTTCTTACGCGATGATAACTTATACAGCTCCAGCGCCTGCATCTGCTTGCCTGCTATATCTACCGACTCCTTGCGTATCGGGTTCCCGGTTTTGATTATCCTGGCCTTGGGGAAGAATTTATCCATCCCATCGAAGGCCACGCATATCTTTTTTGCCTTTTTGCCCAGCCATTTATTTGTTACTCCCGCATAGGAGTTTTGCTCCTGTATTAATGTGGGTATGCCCATTACACCAGCTGCGTACAACAGGGGGCCGCTTGCATAGCCACCCACGCCCACGCAGGCATCGGGCTTAAAATCTTTGATAATCTTGACGGCCTTGCGCACGCTGCCCAGCAGTTTAATGGGGAACATCAGGTTTTTCATGATGGATTTACGCTGGATGCCCTGTATATCCAAACCGATGATCTCATAACCTGCTGCGGGCACTTTTTCCATTTCCATACGGCCGCTGGCGCCCACGAACAATATTTCGGTAGCAGGATTTAGCTTCTTTAAAGCATTGGCAATAGCAATAGCCGGGAAGATATGCCCCCCCGTGCCGCCACCGCTGATAATGATGCGGCGAGCACGAGCGCCCCCCGCTCCATCGAGTGGGCGCTTAGCATCTTTAACTCCCTGAAGGGGGAGTTTTGGATTGGCTGCTATGTCTTGGTTCCTGCTCATCTATTTACTTTATTTCACCGATTTCATTGATTAAAATGATTGCACCGATTTGTTTTTTTTGTCTTGCTTCTTATCTCTTACCGTCTTGCTTCTAACTCCTGCTCCCCCTTCAGGGGGCCGGGGGGCTTTGCTACTCAGTTATCTCCCCTACCATCACTTTCTTCGGTTCATCAATATCGCGGCTTACGGATAGGATGATGCCGAACGCAATGCTGGTAAACAATATAGATGTACCGCCCATGCTTATCAGCGGCAGCGGTACGCCCGTTACCGGGCCAAGGCCCACCGCCACCGCCATATTGGCAAAGGCTTGTATGGTGAGGCTAAAGCTTAGCCCCGCCGCCAGCAGCGCCCCGAACGCTTTCGGCGCTTTGGTTACTATCTTGATGCACCTGTACAACAGGAAAAGGTAAATACTGATCACTACTATGCCGCCAAACAGGCCATATTCTTCTACTATGATGGCGAATATCTCATCCGAGAATGCCTCGGGCAGGTAGTTACGCTCTGTACTGCGGCCGGGGCCTTTGCCAAAGAAGCCGCCTGATGCTATAGCTATCTTAGCGTGGTTGCCCTGAAAAAGCTTATCCTGATCTGCCAGCTCGGGGTGGAAGAAAGCTTTCACCCTGGAGATATGCGTTGCCCGCCTCCCGCCTAAAAACAGCATCCCCGCCAGCAAAACAGCGCCAATAAGGCATACTACCGATATCTGCTTCACACTGATACGGCCCATAATGAGCAGCAAGATGCTTACGCCGAACAGCATCAGCCCGGTTGATAAGTTGGCCGGACCGATAAGCGCGAACACCAGGCATACCGAGCCCATGATAGGGATGAACGATTCCTTTACATCCTTTATATTCTCCTGCTTGCGCGATAGGATGCGTGCCAGATAAGTTATCAAAGCCAGCTTGGCCAAATCCGACGTTTGGAAGCTTAAGCCCGTACCCGGTATGGGTAGCCATCTGCTTGCATGGTTGATGTGCGAACCAAAGAAAAGCGTATATATCAACAAGGGGATGGTAATAATCATCAACAGTTTTGATATGCCGGCGTAATACCGGTAATCTAAACGATGCGAAATATACATCAGCACGATACCCATCGCTATCATGAACACATGCTTGGCCAGGATAGATTCTACCCCTACACCCTTGGTATAAGCCAAAGTACCTATAGAGCTATACACAGCCAACGTAGAAATTACCGAAAGCATAATCACAATCAGCCATATCCAGCGATCGCCTTTCACGTTGGCGAGAATCCCCCCAAGTCCCTGAAGGGGGAGTTTTTGAGTAGCTGTATTGTTTGATTCCGTTTCCATGTTTTCTATGATTCCACCGATTTTCACCGATTACTTCTTTTGTCTCTTTTTATTCACCATTTGCACATCTGCATATTTGCACACCTGCACATCTTTTAAAGTTCTTTAACCGCTTCTTTGAACTGACGACCACGGTCTTCATAATTCTTAAACAAGTCGAAACTTGCACAAGCCGGTGACAGCAATACCGTATCACCTTTTGTGGCCAGGTGGTAAGCTACCTGGGCAGCTTCGGCAGCCGAGCCTGTGTTTACGATGATTTCGGTATCATTCTCAAATGCATCGTGGATGCGCTTGTTGTCTTTACCTAAACATACAATGGCTTTTACTTTTTGCCGTACCAGTTCATTCAGCATGGTATAGTCGTTGCCTTTGTCTACGCCGCCCAATATCAATACTACCGGCGTGCTCATGCTTTCCAGCGCATACCAGGTAGAGTTTACGTTGGTAGCCTTAGAATCGTTAATGAAGGCGATGCCCGATATCTTGGCCACGAACTCCAGCCGATGCTCTATGCTGGGGAACGTACCCATGCTCTCGCGCATGGTTTCGTTGCGCAGCTCCAGCACTTTTGCTACAATACCCGAAGCCATTGAATTGTAAATGTTGTGTTTACCCTGCAGGGCTAGTTCGGTGATCGACATTGTAAAATGTTGTTGGTGTATGTTTATGACAATATTGTCTTTATCGAGATACGCTCCCGTTTCAATCGTTTTTTCTATAGAGAACGGCAGCTGCTGCGCGGCTATCGTTTTACCACCCATTATCTTAAGGGTTTCGGCATCATCGGCACAGTAGATAAAATAATCTGCTGCGGTTTGGTTCTGCGTAATCCTGTATTTAGATGCTGCGTAGTTCTCCAGTTTGTAATCGTACCTGTCCAGGTGGTCGGGCGTAATGTTTAGCAGTACGCCGATATCTGCCTTAAATTGGTACATGTTATCCAGCATAAAGCTGCTGATCTCCAGCACGTAGTAATCATAGTTTTCGGTAGCTACCTGGTAAGCAAAGCTTTTGCCTATGTTGCCTGCCAGCCCCACGTTCAGCCCCGCGTTTTTCAATATGAAGTAGGTAAGGCTGGTGGTAGTAGTTTTACCATTGCTGCCCGTAATGCATATCATTTTAGCTTTAGTGTAACGGCCTGCAAACTCAATCTCGGATATTACCGGGATATTGGCCTCTACCAGCTTCTTCACTACTGGTGCCTTATCCGGTATTCCCGGGCTTTTCACCACCTCTGCTGCTTTCAGTATTTCCTCGTAGGTATGCCCGTTCTCTTCAAAGCGGACACCCCAGTCCTGCAGTTGCTTCTTATAATGATCGGCAATCGCCCCAAAATCCGACACGAAAACATCGTAGCCCTGCTGCTGCGCCAGGTATGCCGCACCCACACCGCTCTCGCCTGCGCCAAGAATGGCGAGCCTTTGGGTTGATATGTTATCCTGTTCAGTCACTTTAATTTTCTGTCTTTATTCTTTTGTCTTGTCTCTTGATTCTAATTTCTTTCCTCTATCTCAGCTTCAGCGTTATCACCGTTATAATGGCCAGCATAATACAGATGATATAAAACCTGGTCACAATCTTCGATTCGTGGAAGCCTTTCTTTTGGTAGTGGTGATGCAGTGGTGCCATCAAAAATACTCTGCGCCCCTCGCCGAAGCGTTTCTTGGTCCATTTGAACCAGCCCACCTGTATAATTACCGACATGTTCTCTACCACGAAAATGCCGCACAGCACCGGTATTAGTAATTCCTTGCGTATCATGATCGCAAATACCGCAATGATGCCACCGATGGCCAAACTGCCGGTATCGCCCATAAAAACCTGAGCCGGGTAAGCGTTGTACCATAAGAACCCTACGCAGGCCCCAACAAACGCACCGGCAAAAATCACCAGCTCGCCCGAGTCGGGGATGTACATGATGTTGAGGTAATCGGCAATGAGCGTGTTACCCGATACATAGGCCAAAATGGCCAGCGTAAGCCCGATAATGGCCGATGTACCCGTCGCCAACCCGTCTATGCCATCCGTTATATTCGCCCCGTTGGAGATAAACGTAATAATGATAATGGTAAAGAACATGAATACTACAAGCGCATAATACTCGTAACCCGGACCAATAAATTTCAACACCTTGCCGTAATCGAACTCGTTGTTTTTATAGAACGGCATGGTGGTTTTGGTAGATTTGATATCCTGCGTAAGCACCTGCTTATCGCCACGTAGATGATAATTAACGCGCCCATCATATAATTTAGCCGGCGTTACTTCCTGCCGTATGGTAATGCTGGTGTTGAAGTACATCGTCCACCCAATGAAAAGTGCCAGCCCTACCTGCCCGGTTATCTTGAACCTGCCCGCCAGTCCTTCTTTGTTCTTTTTGAATACCTTAATATAGTCATCCAGGAAACCTATGGCACCCAGCCAAACGGTGGTTACCAGCATCATGATAATGTAGATGTTTTCCAGCTTAGCAAATAACAGGGTCGGTACCAGTATGCCCAGCAATATGATGATGCCGCCCATAGTAGGCGTGCCCGACTTCTGCATCTGCCCTTCCAGGCCCAGGTTACGTACGGTTTCGCCTACTTGTTTAAAGCGCAGGTAATCTATCAACCGCCGGCCGTAAACGGTGGTAATCAACAACGATACAATTACCGCCATAGCCATCCGGAAGGTGATGTACTGGAACACACCTGTACCAGGGATACTGTAATTTTTATTTAAATAGCTAAACAGGTAATATAACATGCGCTTCGCTTGATGTGCAGATATGCAGATGTGCGGATGTGCAGATGAGGAAGATAGATTCCAGATGTGCAGATTGCAGATGTGCAGATTTGCTGTTTATGTTTTAATTATTCTTGTTTATATTAATCGGTTATCCTATTCTTAGTCTTTTTCCTTTGCACTTTTAACTCAATTCTTTGAATTGGGTTAAAATCTCTTCCATATCATCAAAATGGTTCTTTACACCACCGATGTCCTGGTACTTCTCGTGGCCTTTGCCTGCCAGCAGAATGATGTCTCCGGGCTGGGCAAACATACAGGCGGTTTTTATCGCTTCGCGCCTGTCGGCTATGCTTACGCAATGGCGTTTGAAGGCCGGGTCGATACCTGCTTCCATATCTTTGATGATCTGGGCGGGGTCCTCGGTGCGCGGGTTGTCTGATGTCAGTATCACCTTATCGCTCCACTCGCTTGCAACTTTTGCCATTACGGGGCGTTTGGTTTTATCCCTGTCGCCGCCGCAGCCTATCACCGTTATTACCTTTTCTTTGCCCTTGCGTATATCGTGTATGGTGCTCAGCACATTCTGTACAGCATCGGGCGTGTGCGCATAATCAACAATGCCAATTACCTTGTTCGGCGAAACGATGTACTCGAAACGGCCTTCGGCACCTGTCAATTTGCTCAGGCTGATAAGTACTTTACTCCTGTCCTGCTCCAGCAATAATGCAGCAGCATAAACCGCCAGCAGGTTGTAAGCATTGAAAGTACCCACCAGCTTAAACCAAACCTCTTCGTTATCTATATTCAGCAGCAAGCCGCCAAACTGATTTTCTATGATGCGTGCCCGGTAATCGGCCATGCTTTTTAAACCGTAGTTCTTTTTATGCGCCGCGGTATTCTGCAGCATCACGCTGCCGTTCTTATCGTCGGCATTGGTTAGCGCAAAGGCACTTTTCGGCAGGTTATCGAAGAAAGTTTTCTTGGCTTTCAGGTAGCTGTCGAACGTTTTATGGTAATCCAGGTGGTCGTGCGTTAAATTCGAGAATATCCCGCCCGAGAACTTCAGCCCCTCTATCCTGAATTGCGCTATAGCATGCGAGCTTACCTCCATAAAGCAATAGTCGCAACCCTCTTCTACCATATCGGCCAGCAGCTTGTTCAGCGCCACCGGATCTGGTGTGGTATGGGTAGATGGGATAATGCGACCGTTTACCTGGTTCTCTACGGTAGAGAGCAGCCCGCATTTATAGCCCAGATCCCTAAACAGTTTGTAAAGCAGCGTAGCGATGGTTGTTTTGCCGTTGGTGCCCGTAACACCAACCAGTTTTAAGTTGGATGACGGGTTTTCGTAAAAATTGGCGGCAAGCGTGCCCAAAGCTTTTGCAGAATTGTTCACCATCAAAAAATCCACCTCGCCGGTAACATGGGCGGGCAGTTCTTCGCATATAACCGCAATAGCACCGTCTTTTACGGCTTGCTCTATATAATCGTGGCCGTCTACCACGGTACCCTTAAGTGCTACGAATAACGAACCCGGCACCACCTGCCGCGAATCGAACACAATGGCAGATATCTCCACATCGGCACTACCCTGTAATTCGGTAAATGCCACTCCCTCCAATATATCGCTCAGGTATCTCATTCCAGTTCAATTGTTATTTTTGATCCTTTTGGTATCAGGCTGCCGCCGGTAACACTTTGGCTGCTCACCGTGCCGCTGCCGTGAACGGTGACCTTATACCCCGCATTGCCCATAAAATACAAGGCATCGCTAAGGCCCATCCCCACCACGTTGGGGACCGTACCGGCCTTTGTTTTATTATCCTCAAAAGCAATGCCGCTACTGGTGTCTACACTGTTATTCAGGGATGCGTATAATGGCTTAAGGTTAAGCTGTCCATACACCTGTTTAAGCGCCTTGATGTTCCCCACCTTTGTTTTGGGCAGGGTAGTGTTACCTACGTAACGCACCGGCGCACGGTCTATACCCAATGTGCTGGCGTAAACTTTATCGGCAATTTCTTTAAAAGCCGGGCCCGCTACCTGCGCGCCATAGTATCCGTTTTTGGGGTCGTTTATTACCACTATGAGCGAATACTTTGGATGATCTGCCGGGAAGTACCCGCAAAACGATGCCTGGTATTGTTTTTTATCGGTTTTATAGCCTTTGGCATTATCTGCCACCTGGGCCGTACCTGTTTTGCCCGCAATTTTATACACATCGCTGCGGATGATGTTTTTGCCGGTACCCTCGCTTACTACACCTTCCAGCATTTCGCGCATTTTTTTGAGGGTGAGGTCTGAGCATATCTTATCGCTGATGGTGCGCGCATGGAAACGCTCTATGGTATTGCCCAAACGCCTTATCTCTGTTACGAAGATGGGCGATATGTACTTGCCGTTATTGGCTATAGCGTTGTAGAAACTGAGCATCTTCAAAGGTGTCATCTGCATTTCGTAACCATAGGCCATCTGCGGCAGCGTAAGGTTTTTGTTCCAGCTGGCATTTTTTGGGTTTTTTATTACCGGTGTAGCCTCGCCGGGTATCTGCAGGCCCAGTGGTTCGTTCAGGTGCCAGTTGTACAGGTGATTGGTAAACCTGGCCTGGTTGCCGGTATATGCCCTGTTTACCAGGAAAGCCACCGCCGCGTTAGACGATTCTTCGAACGCCCTTTTTACCGTAACTACGCCTATACTGCCGTGCGAGTCTTTTATGACGTGACTATTGCCCGGCACTTTATACTCGCCTGTATTTACCAGGGTGTTAGTATCCACCATCCTATCCTCCAGCAGTGCCATGTATGATGCCACTTTGAAAGTTGAGCCCGGGTCCTGATTGCCACCTATGGCGTAGTTGTACTTCTCTTTAAAAGTACCATCAGGCATACGGGTAAAATTGGCCACGGCCTTAACGGCGCCGGTTTGCACTTCCATCAAAATAACGGTACCATGCTCGGCATCCGCTTTTATCAACTGTTTTTTGAGGGCGTTCTGCGCCACATCCTGAAAATTAATATCGATGGTGGATATGATATCCGCACCCTCCTTTGGTTGTACGTCCTGGTCCTCGTCTACGGGTATCCAAACGCCCCCGGCCAATCGTTGCTCCAGCCGCTTGCCGCTTTCGCCTTTTATATAGTTGGCGTATGCCCCTTCAAGCCCTACCGGGTTCTTGATATTCTCGTTATGATAACCGATGGTACGCGCAGCCAGCGAACGGTATGGCAGTATACGGTTGTTATGCAGATCTACAATCAAACCACCTTTATACCTGCCCAAACTGAATACCGGGAACTTGCGTATGGCCGCCAAATCCTGGAAACTAACATTTCGCCTTACCAACTGGTAACGCGATTTTTCTTTACGCGCCTGGCGGAAAATACGCGAGTAGGTGCTGGCCGGCTGATCTTTGAAGAATCTGGACATCTGTGCTGATAACAGCTCAATCTGCTCGTCGAAAGTCTTATCATCGGCAATGCCTGCGGCCATCATATCCATATGCAGTTCATACTCGGGCACCGATGTTGCCAGCAAGCTACCATCGGCAGAGAATATGTTCCCCCTGTCGGCTTCTATGATTTTTACGCGGGTAGAGTTCTCATGCGCCATGGCCTTCCACTTATCGCCCTGCACCAGCTGCACGCGGCAAAGCTGCACCACCACCGCGCCGGCGAACAAAAGGATGAACCCGAAAGCGATGTACACATTTAACAGTATGCTTTTCTTTATACTCATTGCTCATCCCCCTCCTTTACTGTAATTTTCTGCGGCGGCTGCTCAGATGCATGTATGCCCAGCGAATCTGTCTCGGCCTGCTTGGCTACCTCGCTAAGCGTTGTTTTAAACGCCATCGCGGCTTGTATGCTTTTATATTCGGCACTCAGTTTCTTCACTTCGTTGCCCACCTTGTCTATCTCGCGGATGTTATTATCTGTTAAGTGCCTGGCACCTATATACACCATGCACAAAAAAGCAATGTAAAAAACAAAAGGTAACGCACTTATAGCGTCATCTGAAGTGATGACCCCATTCCTCAGGAACCTGGTAAAGAAGTTATCGGGCAAACCCTGTGCGGGTTTGTCATCAACGATAAGCTCCTTCTCAGCTTCTTCTTCCTGAATTTCTGTGCGGAAACGGTTACTCATTTTTTTACAGCTATCCTTAATTTGGCGCTACGTGCCCTGTTGTTATTTGCTATCTCTTCCGGCGATGCAATGATGGCCCCACGGCTCACGGCATCCAGCGGTTTGTTATCGTTACCATAAAGATCTTTCTCCACCTCGCCGCTAAACTTGCCTTTGGCGATGAAGTTTTTCACCAGCCTGTCTTCCAGCGAGTGGTAGCTCATTACTACCAGCCTGCCTCCTACCGCCAGCACCTCTGCCGATTGTACCAGGAAATCTTTCAAGGCTTCCAGCTCCTGGTTCACCTCTATCCGCAGCGCCTGGAAAACCTGCGCCAGATACTTATTCTCTTTCCCTTTAGGGATGCGATTGCTGATGGCGTTCTTCAGATCGGCCACGGTTACTATGGGGCCGTTAAGCCTTGCGGTTACGATGGTATTGGCCAATGATTTGGCGTTTTGTATCTCGCCATACATGCCGAATATGCGGTGCAGATCAGCCTCGCTATAGGTATTTACTACCTCTTTGGCGCTAAGGTCCGATTGTTGGTTCATGCGCATGTCCAGTTCGGCATCAAAGCGGATAGAAAAACCGCGTTCGGCCTGATCAAACTGGTACGACGATACCCCCAGATCTGCCAGTATACCGTCCACAGGTATAGCCCCGTGCAGGCGGCAAAAATTCTTCAGGTAACGGAAATTCTGATCGATGAAAGTAAACCTGTCATCGGCTATCCTGTTCTGCTGCGCATCGGCATCCTGATCGAAGGCCAGCAGTTGCCCATCCTCGCCCAGGTGCTTCATAATTTCGCGCGAATGCCCGCCACCGCCAAAAGTTACGTCTACATAAGTTCCGCCGGGCTTTATCTCTAAAGCCTCGATACATTCCTGCAGCATAACGGGGGTATGGTAATTACTCATCTACGCGCTTTTTTTAGTACCCATTACTTCCTCGGCCAATTCGGCAAAATTCTCGGGTTCGTTGGCTATCATCACTTTGTGCGCTTTAGCGTCCCAAACCTCTATCTTATTCAGCATGCAGGTAAGCACTATATCGGTGCTGATGCCGGCATGCTCAAACAAATTCTTCGGCAGGTTCACCCTCCCTGCGCTATCCGGCATCATTACCGTAGCGCCCGCCGTGAAATAACGCACGAACTGGATGCTTTTCCTGTCGAATTGATTAAGTTTGCTTAGTTCATCCAATTTATTGTCCCATTCTTTTTTGGTGTATATCACAAGATAGTTCTCCAGGCCGCGATTGATCACAAGGCCCTCAGCATCAGCTTCCGGAAGCTGCTTTTTGAGGCCCGCAGGGATCATCAGCCGCCCTTTGGCGTCTAACTTGCATTCGTACTCACCTGTTAAATAGGACATTCTTATTGGTAAACTATTTTAGTAATGTAAAAGTAGAGTTTTCTCCACTTCTTAACACTTTTTCCCACCAAAAAGTTTTCAACATTTTTGTGGCGTTTTTTCGCCTATATTTGAGTTTATGAAACCTAAATCGATATGAATAAAAGACTAATACTAAGCGTTTTAGCAATTGCCCTGCTTAGCACCTGTAAAAAAGAGAAAACAGCTGAAATTGATGCAGTTGGCACCTACACATTATCTTCCTATCAGACCATTGGCGCCAGTGCTTTCACAACTGCAGTCAATCCCTGCCTGGCAGATAATTTATTGATTTTAAAGGCTGATAACGCCTCCTGGGCTTTTTATAAAGGCTCATCTCCTTGCACTGTATCAAGCGGTGTTACCATAGGCACTGCGGATACCATAAAATCCATCTGGAGCATCAAAAACAACAAAATTTTCTTCCGCGGCAAGCAAAACGGCGAGGTTGCCACTGTAGACGGGAAACTACAGCTAACGCTAAGGGATACCATAACCCTGGGTGGAAGCGCTATCACGGTAAAGGTTTTTAAAAAGCAATAGGTCCGGGTTATTTCGACAGGTGGGAGATAGTGGGAAGGGATTTGGCGATTTGGACACGGTTTTATCGATTTTATGGAGCGGCAGCATAATTTAGCTGTGATAACAATTCCATTAATCCCAAAAAATAGCGTAATTCGGAGCGGGCAGGATAAGGCGGGGCGGCTTAATTAAAGTAGACTCTTAAATGATCATAGTAATACAATGCGCCGACCGCATCGGGTTGGTGGCGGCCATCTCGGGACTGCTTTCGCAAAAAGCTTTCAATATCATTTCTATGCAGGAGCACGTGGATAAGAACGAGCAGCTCTTTTTCATGCGCATTGAAGTCGACCGTACCGATGATACCATCGAACTGGAAAATGATTTGCGGGATCTATTGCCCGATGGTGCCATCATCAAGATAAACCCCGATGCCGAGAAGAAGATCATCGTGCTGGTTACTAAAGAGTATCATTGCCTGGCCGATATACTGGTACGCAACTATTTTAAAACCCTTGGGGCAAGCGTGCAATGCGTAATTGGCAACCATACCATCCTGCAGGATATCTGCCTCCGTTTCGATATCCCGTTCATCTACATCCCCTTTGTTGGGGATAACCAAGGCTTTGAGGAAAGCATGCTCGATTGTATTGCGGGCTACGAATATGATTACCTAGTGCTGGCGAAATTCATGCGGATACTCTCGGCCGGTTTTGTGGGCAGGTTCGATAAAAAGATCATCAATATCCACCATTCGTTTTTGCCCGCTTTTGCAGGTGCCAGCCCCTACCGCCAGGCGCACGAGCGCGGCGTAAAGCTGATAGGCGCTACCGCGCACTACGTAACCGACCAACTGGACGAAGGCCCCATCATAGCCCAGCAAATTATCCCGGCCAGCCACTCGCATACCGTGCAGGATATGGTAAAAGCCGGTAAAGAAATAGAAACAGCCGTATTAGCTAAAGCCCTTAAGCTGGTGTTTGACGATAGGGTGTTTGTTTATAAGAACAGGACTGTGGTGTTGGAGTAAACAGTTACTTGGCTAAGAAAATTAAACCAACACGTCATGCCGAATTTATTTCGGTACCCCACACGGCTCGCCGCTGCCGCAAGCGTCCCCGCTTGTGGCCCGCATGCAAGGTAGCCATTATGCAAACAATGCAAGTTGAAAGGCAATCCCGCTCTGCTAACTGGCCACAAGCGGGGACGCTTGCGGCAGCGAAGATGACAATTTCACCAAATCGACCTCAGCGGCGTTACCTTCACGTCCTTTATCTCCCCTTTTGCGGTTAGGATGCTGAGGTGATTGTATGGCCTGGTGGCAAAATAGGTGCTGGTAAGCACGCTCAAACCGCCATCGGCAAATAACTCTACGGATGATGCATCTACTATCAACTCTACCGAAGAACCTTTACCTGCGGCCAACCTCGGCGCGAAGCTCCATCTGGCAAACTCCTTGTTAAAATCCACCTTGCCCGACTTGTCGCGGTTGATGAAGTAGCGGTCGGCTTTTTTATTGTAGCCTATTACCAGGGATTCGCCGACATCGTTACTCAGGGTAATGAAATAGTCCTCCGCAGCATCCCTCTTGAATTTAAGGCTGTAAAGCGCCGGGAGTTTAATAGACGAGGCAATATCCCTGCCGCCTTTCAAGGCCGCCGCGGGCACATCGATAGCTTTCGCGGCAATACCGGCCAATTCTTTAACGGGTGTAGAAGCCATGTATATATCGCCATTAACTTGTTTCAGGGCCAGGTCTCGCGGGATGGTGGTGGCACTGCGCCAGGTTGCCGTTGGCACCTGGTTGGCATATTGCCAGTTGGCCATCCAACCCAAAAATATCTTACGCGCTCCGGTGTTTGACCAGGTGATGCCCGCGTAATCATCGGGCCCTTGATCTATCCAGCGGGTTTTATCATCGATAGCCGTAAAAGTATTGCCATTGAATTGCCCTATGAAATACTGCGTGCCCGAGCCGCCGTTCGGCGCACCGGAGCCTATACTTACTATAAGCACCCAATACTCCTTGCCATTCAGTTTAAGGGGGAACAGATCGGGGCATTCCCAAACGCCGCCATGGCTGCCTTGTTTTTCGCCAAACTCGCTTTCCTTTTTCCAGTCCTTTAGGTTTGGCGAACTGTAAAACGTAATACGGTCTTTGGTGGCCAGGGTCATCACCCATTTATGTTGCGCGGCATACCAGCTTACTTTCGGGTCGCGAAAATCGCGGATACCGGGGTTCTTCACTACGGGGTTACCTGCGTACTTGGTCCAGGTCTTTCCTTCGTCCAGGCTGTAGGCGATGCTTTGGTTCTGGAAGTTATCGGTATTGGCTTTCTCGCCCACCGGATCATGATGGGTAAAGATGGCCACCATGGGCACCTGCCCCTTTTTGCCGAAGCCGGAGGTATTGTTTACATCAACCACAGCGCTGCCGCTGAAGATGTAGCCCAGTTTATCGGGATATAGAGCGATGGGCTGCTGTTTCCAATGGATAAGATCCTTGCTGGTGGCGTGGCCCCAGTGCATAGGCCCCCAAACGATGTCCTTTGGGTAGTACTGGAAGAACAAGTGGTAAGTGCCTTTATAATACACCATACCGTTAGGATCATTCATCCATTTGGCGGCCGGCGAAAAATGGAATTGTGGGCGGTATGGTTCGTGGTATAGTTTTGATTTTTGCGCGTCGGCAGTAAGGGCTGCCAAAATACAGCAGGCAAAAAGCATTCCTTTAAAAGTATTCATGAATAGCGGTTTACTATGGTAATGTTACGGTTTAACAATTGAACCACAAAAAGGATTGCGCATATTATTGAGCGCACGGCACCATTTATTCAAACACGATATTATCCGCGCCAAACACTTTGCTCACGTGGCAATTGCACCCGCCCGATACTTTGATAATTGCGGTTACCATTTTGTTGTTGGCGGCGTTGGTAGCGGTTATCCTGAGGTCGTCGCCTTCGGTGCTTAATTGTTTTTTGTTGGCATCGGTAACAAAGGTGTATTTGCCGGGCTGGCTCACCATGCTACCCATCCCCTGCGCTAAAATTGCCACGTTGGTACGCAGGTTGAGCACCTTTACATCTTTTACCGTAACGGGGTTCCCGGCCTTATCCACAAAATTCACGCTGAGTGTGGTAAATATCATGGTACATACCTGGTCGGTAGGGCAACCAGCCGGTTTAAGCTTTTTGCTGCAGGCTGTAAAGCCTGCTACAATAATTATTGCTGCAAGTATTTTTAGGTAGAGGGTGCGTTTCATCGGCATCGGCTTTTTAGGCACAACACCAAAACACGGCAATTGTTGGCCGCAACTTAGTGCTTAATCAAAAACAATACTATCCGGGCCGGATATTTTGTTAACGTGGCAATTGCAGCCGCCGGATATTTTTACCACGCCCGATTTAACCTGCCCTGTAGCGCTGTTGGTTGCTGTAATACGTATATCGTCGCCATTGGTAGAAAATTCACTTTTGGTATCATCAGAGGCTACGATAGTGAAGCCCGCAAAAAAATCAACGCCCGGTGGATAAGGCGGCGAGGGCATTTCTTTATTGGTGCGCAGGTTTAGCAGTTTCACGTCCTTAACGGGCGCGAAACTTCCGCTTGCATCCCGAAACTGAACGCCAACGTAGGCGTAAACTGCAGTGCAGGTTTGCGTGCCGCAATCAGAACTGCTATTTTTTTCGCAGGCGGAGAAACTCGCAGCGGTTAATAACAGCAATATCAGGGGTATTTTTTTTAGCATGACAAAGGGTTTTACAGGTATTACGATTGGTATACGAAAACGATACAGAACGCCGTAAATGTTGGAACTAAATGCAAGCCCGTCAGAATACTATTTTATCCGGACCTGATATTTTGCTGATGTGGCAATTGCAGCTTCCGCCACTGATTTTAACAATGGCGAATGCCGTTTTATTGGTAGCAGTGCTGGTAGCCGTTATCTTCACCTCATCGCCTTCGGCAGAAAAATCGTCCTTATTGCTATCGGTGGCAACAAAATAAATATTTGGCGAGAAGCCGGGGTCGAGCACGTTCCTGGCCACAACCGGTTTGTTTGTGCGTAAGTTGACAACAGTAACATCCTTTACTGCAACGTTATCGCCTGCACTATTAACAAATTGGATTCCGAATGACCTAAATTCCTCGGTGCAGGCCTGTTGGATATTGCAAGCGGTATTTTTGCTGTTTTTGGTGCAGGCGGCTATGCCAAAGGTCGATAAGCATAGCAGCAGGGTTACTTTCTTAAGCATACAATCTATTTTATTATCATTACGCTGCAGCCTGGCAAAGTGCTACATCCGCCCGCTATTAAAGCGGCTACAATACCTGGTTAAACTCCAGCCGCTCGCCATCGGGCCCGGTAATGTTGAAATACTTGCAGCCCCGCTCCCAAAATTGCAGGAAAACGGGTTCAGGCTCGATGATGTTGAAACCTGCTTGTTTAATAATCGCATAGGTTGCGTCGATATCCGAAACATCGAACGCCACATGGTCGATATGGCCGTTGCCCCTTGTTTTTATCTCTGCCAATTCGCTTTCTGGCAATTGGTAAAGTTCTATCACCATGCTATCGCGCTTCATCATGATGCAAGTACCGCTTGCGCCTTCGGTACCAAAGCCAGCCTGCATTACGTTGGCAAAGCCAAGGCGTTCATAAAAAGCCTGCGAGTTGGCAATATCAGTTACCGGGATGCCAATATGTTGGATAGCATTGATTTTTAGCTTAGTGGCTGTTTGCATAACGATGGATAATAAAGGTTGGCCTATTTTTATAACTTAGACAAATAAACCCAAACGTATGAAACTTATTGCACAGATACTGATAGGCCTGGTAGCCATAGAGCACATTTATATTTTATGGATAGAGATGTTCGCGTGGACCACCAAAGGCAAAACCACCTTTAAAAGCTTCCCAGAACATCTATTCGAACCTACCAAAACACTAGCCGCCAACCAAGGGCTTTACAATGGCTTCCTTTCGGCAGGGTTGATATGGTCATTGCTAATCGGCGACGTTGTTTGGAGTAAAAACGTGGCGACTTTCTTTCTGAGCTGCGTTGTAGTAGCCGGCCTCTATGGCGGACTTACCGCCAGCAAGGGGATTTTAATAAAGCAGTTGTTGCCCGCGGCGATTGCTTTGATGGCGGTATTGGTATGGATGTAGGGTGCAAAAGTTGCGGGTTGAAGCAGCAACCTTTTTGCGCCAATGTAGCAGATAGTAACCGCAGTAGTGGTGGCAGTATTTTGACACCAATTTAAAACCTACAAACAACTGATTAATAACTAGTTGCAAATGTTCACGATGTTCACGCGCCACACCGTGAACACTTGCCGGGGCTTTGGCGCGTTACAGGCAGCCCAAAAAAGGAACAAAAGGGGCAGTATTGTAAACCCTTACATTACCCGCACCTTCAAAAAGCTTGGATGCGCTTTTGAGGTGTACAGCCGGTGCGTTTGTTTGGTAAAGTCGGTGTCCTTAGCTTTCATAATATCCTGAAATTGCTGGGTGTTCCGGTCTATCAGCGGGAACCAGGTGCTTTGTACCTGTATCATTATACGGTGTCCCTTTTTAAAGGTATGCAGTACATCCTGAAGCTCAAAGTTTACCGGGGTTACCTTGCCGGGTACAAATGGCTCAGGCTTTGAAAAATCATTGCGGTATTTACCACGGATAGGTTCGCTGCGCACCATTTGCTGGTAACCGGCGATGTTTACATCCTTGCCTGTGAACTGATTGTTGGCGGCGGTATCGGGGTACACATCCAACACTTTCACCACCAAATCCGCATCGGTACCTGTGGTGCTGAATTTAAGGTTCGCCCATATGTTGCCGGCGATGGTTACATCGGCATCCAGCACATCGGTTTTGTAAGTAAGTACATCGGGGCGGCGTTCGGCGAAGCGCTGGTCGGCAGTCATATACTCGCGCTTCATGTCAAAGTCGATACCATCTATAAAAGGCACTGGATTCATGGGGTCTGATACCCATTCCTTGTAATCATCTGTAGCAGATGTTGGCGCGGTGAAAGAAAGTTTGCCGCCTGGCAGCAGGTAAAGGTTCTTGTCTTCCGCCTCTTTTGGTGGCCAGGTGTTAAAGCTTTTCCATTGGTTTGTGCCTGTTTGAAAGGTTGATACCTTAGGGATATCCAGCGGCGTACCTTTTAGATAATGGCTAAAAAAAGCGAATTCAACTTTATCCCTATAATACGGCCCTGTCGGCCCGCCGAAGCTGACATCACCAAGATGGTCGCCATTGCCGCGTGCCCAGCCGCCATGCACCCATGGACCCATGGCAAAGTAAACAGGCGTTTTGGGGTTCTTTTGGGCCAGTGTTTTATAAGTATTTATGGCACCATACAAATCTTCGGCATCGTACCAACCACCAGTTACCAGCACGGCGGTCTTAATATCGTGCAGGTGGGACAATACGTTACGGTCTTTCCAATGCTGGTCGTAATTGGGGTGGTCCATCATCTCGTTCCACAGGCGGATGGTATCCTTAAAATATTTATCGTTTGTGTTTTTCATGGACCCCATATCCATAAAAAACTTATAACCATCGTTGGTGCCGGGGTTAAAGCGACCGCCGCGGCGCTGGGTGGGTTTATCGTCCTGCCGGTTGGTAAAGCCCGGGTAAAAGCCAAAGTTGGCCACCAGGAAAAACGCGCCATTGTGCCAGCCATCGTCGCGCCACAGGTCGGCAATGGGGGCCTGCGGCGATGCTGCCACCAGCGCAGGGTGGCGACTAAGCAGTGCCGTAGTGGTATAAAAACCGGGATAGGATATGCCCCACGCCCCTACTTTACCATTATTGTTGTGCAGGTTCTTCAATAGCCAGTCGATAGAGTCGTAGGTATCGGTGCCTTCGTCTACATCCTTATTCGTTTTGTGAACTTCCTTTTCGGGCATCATTTCTTCATAGATGCCCTCGCTCATCCAACGACCGCGCACGTCCTGGTAAACAAAAATATAGCCATCTTTCAAAAAAGCCGGCGATGGGCCAAGGTTGGTTTTATATTTATCTGCCCCATACGGCGCTACGCTATAAGGCGTGCGGTCCATCATGATGGGGTATTTTTTGGTCTGGTCTTTCGGCACATATACCGAGGTGAACAGTTTTACGCCGTCGCGCATGGATATCTGGTACTCGTACTTGGTGTAGTTATCTTTAATGTATGCTGCATCGCCCTGCGCAAAGGCGGATAAGGCAGACAGGGTAAAGCATAAAGCTATGAGGGCGTATTTTTTCATCAGGTGCAATTTCGATGCTTTAAAAGTAAGCAATAAAATAAAAAAGCCCCTTAAAGATAGGAGCTGATACAAATATGTTACGTTGGGCCATTCAGTTCCAGGTAAACACCGTTCTCATCCTCGCCCTCTCCCCTTATCGCCCAGCCTTGCGATTTATAAAAGGCCAAAGCATGCTCATTCTGTTTCAGGCATTTCAATTTCAGGGCGACATCAAAAAGTGAGGCGGCCATATTAAGCAGGGATTTACCTATGCCTTTGCCGACATGCCGGGGATGGACGTACAGGTGGTGGATAAAACTGTCGGGCTCCCAAACGGAAAGGAAACCTGCCGGTTCGTCATCCACAAAGGAAACTATGATTTTTTCGTCTAGCGTATCGGTATCAAAATCTGTCAGACTATACGCCTTGGTATCTAGCCAATGAAAGGTTTCGATACGACTTTGCAGATAGAGGCCGGCTAGCGCGTCATGGTCGGCAGGGAGATAGTCACGGATGGCGATGCTTATTTCCATTCCCAATCCAAGTCCCTGATGAGGGCAATATCCGGCCTATCGAATATGGCCAGCAGCTCTTCTCCAAAGCCGGGATTATCAATAGCGGTTTTGGGAATAATTAAGCCATCATCGCTTTTTAGTTTCACAAAATAGTGGGTATTGATTTCGATTATCTCTGTAACCTCGCTTACATTGAACTTGCTCTCCCCGGTAACGTCTTTTGTTTCGATAACATCGCTGCCGAAATCGATAGTACTTTCTTTGCCTATGCGATGAGACAGATTATCTGCTACGAATTTGCGATAATGTTTCTTGTAAGTATATCGCTGGTAAAGCGGGTACAGAAATAAATTCAATGCCGCTAAGCCAAAAAAACAATAGCTGTAAAAGCTATCTTTTCCGTAAAAAAAGTAGCCGATTACCAAAAATGCCCCCGTAATAACCAACCAGGACCGCCTTCGATTGGCCCTGCTGCGTTTACTTCTCGATGCCGAATAAAGCAGGTAGGTTAAATAATCCTCCTCTTTCAAAACTGTTTTTACTATCATTATCTATCTAGCCTGCCTGATTTGCTTACTGCGCGATGCTTGTACCGTGTTTTACATCGAACACCGAGATGTCTGTTTTTTGGTTGATGAGCCAATCTACCACTTTCGATTTCATCGTACGCCCCTCGCCCATGTCAGACACCATTACCATGGGTACCAGGCAGCCATTAAAAGGCTTGTAATCGTCCATATAATGCTTGCGCCCGTTTTTGTCGATAATCTTCAGCAAGCCTGTTGCTTTTTCATAGTAATTTATATTCCGCGAGCCATTTTTTGAAGTAAGCACTACCACATAATATTCCACCCCGTTTATCGTGTCTATGCCGAACATCTCCCGCTTATAGTTCAACAGCGCATAACTCGCGTCGGGCAATATCTGCGATTGCAGTTCGTAATGGTCCAGTTGCTCTATATCAGTAACCTCCTCTTGTTTGCCATTAATGATATTGTAGGCTTTGCCGTTGTTGTAAACCTCTTTTATTTCTATGCCGCTACCAATAAGGCTCTGGTAGTACTTCCCTGGCCCTAATTTGATAATCAACACATCCATGGATTGCCCCTCGAAAGTAGTTTTTACATGAAATTCCGATGTTTTGATAGTTGCCCAACGCCCTTTGCCGCCAATCACTTCAACATACCTGGCTAAAACAGAATCTGCCGAAGGGAAATCCTGCGCAACAGTGGGCAGCGATAACAGGCAGGCAAAAAAACAAAGCAGCTTGTTTAAATTTTTCATCGTTTTATATTGTGCCCTCAATATAAACAAAAAAGCGGCAGGTAAAACCCGCCGCTCGTATATTCAAAGAATAATTGCTTATTCGTTTATGGCTTTTACGCCGGGCAGTTCTTTGCCTTCCATATATTCCAGCAAGGCACCGCCGCCGGTAGATACATAGCTTACATCCTCTGTCATGCCAAATTTGGCCACCGCTGCTGCTGAGTCGCCACCGCCTATAAGCGAGAACGCGCCGTTTTCGGTAGCCTTGGCCACTGCTTCGGCGATAGCTTTTGTACCTATCAGGAATTTCTCCATCTCGAAAACGCCCATCGGTCCGTTCCAAAGGATGGTTTTCGATTCTTCTACCACCTTGCTGAACAGCTTAACGGTCTCGGGGCCGATGTCCAGGCCCATCCAGTTGTCAGGTATCTCGCCGGTTTTAGCTACATCGGTATTGGCGTCGTTACCGAATTTATCGGCAATTACATTATCAACAGGTAGTAACAAGTTTACGCCCTTATCTTTTGCCTTCTGGCGCAGGCTAAGCGCAAGTTCCAGTTTATCAGCCTCTACTAAAGAGGTCCCGATGTTGCCGCCATCTGCCTTGGCAAATGTGTAAGCCATTCCGCCACCAATAATCAGGTTATCTACCTTATCCAGCAGTTTTTCTATCAGTTCAATTTTATCAGACACCTTAGAGCCACCCATAATAGCCGTGAACGGCTTTGGTGCGTTATTTAGTATTTTTTCGGCATTGGTTAGTTCGGCAGCCATCAAGTAGCCGAAAAATTTGGCATCGGGGAAAAACTGAGCGATTACTGCTGTTGAAGCATGGGCACGATGAGCGGTGCCGAATGCATCGTTAACATATATATCGCCTAGTTTGGATAACTTTTCGGCAAACTCAACGTTGCCCTTTTCTTCTTCTTTGTAAAAACGCAGGTTCTCTAACAACAAAACCTCACCTTTATCTAATGCTTTCGCCTTTTCAATGGCTTCGGCACCGATGCAGTCATCAGCAAACTGAACCTGCTGGCCCAGCAAATCCGACAGATGGGGCACGATATGTTTCAAAGAGAATTCTTCGGTAGGGCCATTCTTCGGCCTTCCCAGGTGCGACATCAATATCACGGCGCCACCATCGGTCAAGATTTTCTTGATGGTTGGCAAGGCTGCGGTCATCCGGTTATCATCGGTAATGTTATAGTCTTTATCCAGAGGGACGTTGAAATCTACGCGGATAAGGGCTTTTTTACCGTTGAACGTTATCTGATCTACTGTTTTCATATTGTTAAAGTATGATTTGATGAATGGGGCGCAAATTGAACATTTTTATTAGAAATGCCAACCTTAAAGTTAAAAAGGGCTACGCATCGGCTTAAAACTTCATTGTATCTTAACATACATTACATAATGCGGCCCTATGCCTGGCACATCAAACACCGGCGATATTACCTCGAAACCAGTACCCATATAAAACGGCACGGCTACCTTACGGGCGTTGCACCACAAATAATTCACCTTTTGCCCACGCAGGTAGGTAATAGCAAAATTCACCAACATATTGCCCATACCCTTACCACGATGCTGCGCCGCAGTGGCCATACCGCGCAGTTGGTAGGCTTGGCCATCATACCCTTCGTAACCTTTTGGGTGGAAAGATGCCACGCAAGCCAGCTCCTCGCCTGCATAATAGCCCAAATGGAAAGCATCGTCGGCATCATCATTTGGGAAACGGCATTCGTCTAGCGTCAATCTGCCTTCGCGTAATACTTCGTTTCGCAGTGGCAGCACATCATCAGGGCTTATAAACTTTATCATTGGGGCAAGAGGCTAATTTCCTCTACCAAATCGGCCAGGCGCGCCGAGTAACCGCTCTCGTTATCGTACCAGCCAACCACTTTTACCAGCCCGCCCACTATAGAGGTTAGCTGCGCATCGAATATGCAGCTATGCGGATTATCTAATATATCAACAGACACGATAGGATCTTGGGTGTACTCTAAAATACTTTTCATGGGGCCATTTGCGGCGGCTTTAAAAGCGGTGTTTATTTCTTCCACGGTGGGTAATTTCTTCAGGCTGCAGGTAAAATCGGTAAGCGAGCCGTTCAATACGGGTACGCGTATGCCTGCCCCGCCCAGGTGCCCCTCTAAATGCGGGAATATATTGGTGATAGCCTTTGCCGCCCCGGTTGTTGTTGGGATGATAGACGCCGATGCCGCCCTGGCCCTTCGCAAATCTTTGTGCGGGGCATCGTGCAGGTTCTGGTCGCCCGTCATAGAGTGTACGGTAGTGATGTATCCGTCAGCAATGCCCCAGTTATCATCTAATATCTTCACCATGGCAGCAACGTTGTTGGTGGTGCAGGATGCGTTAGATAATATAGGCGAGCGCAAATCAACCTCGCCATCGTTTACGCCCAATACTACCGTGGGTATGCTTTTATCGGCAGGCGGAGCAGATATGACAACCTGCTTTGCCCCTGCATGCAAGTGCTTGCCCGCACCCTCGGCGGAAATAAACTTACCTGTAGATTCTATAACCAAATCCACTCCAAGTTGTGCCCAGGGCAGGTTTACCGGGTCTTTTTCCTGATATGTTTTTATGGAGCTGCCGTTGATGGTAAGGCTATCGGCAGTATGGCTAACCGTACCCTTAAAGCCTGGGTGCACAGAATCGTATTTAAAAAGATGCGCAAGGGTTGGGGTATCGGCAAGGTCATTTATAGCTACAACCTCTATATTTTGCTTTTGGAGTATGGCTCTTAAAAAAACGCGACCGATACGGCCAAAACCGTTAATTGCTATCCTCATAATTGTATGATTAGGGATACAAAACTAAGCAAAATTAAAGCGGGGAAAATCGGGCGAATGCCATTTTAGGCAAACAGGTTACGCAGGGCAAAGCCTTCGCGTTCTTTGCTGCGCAGGCAAATGGTTATGCCCCAGTTAAATACCAGCGAGTTCAGCAATATCAAGGTCATCAACACAAAATTGCCCATGCTGGTAAAAAACAGCACAATAACGATAGTCAGAATATTGAAGCCCACCAATATCAAGGTAGTTTGCAAATGCGTAAAACCTAAGCGCAATACGCGGTGGTGTATGTGGTTGCGGTCGGCTGTAAAGGGCGATACCCCTTTAATGATGCGCAGGATAAAAACCCTCAAAGTATCAAATATCGGCCCGATGAGGATTGCAAACGTTAAGGCCGGGGCCGAGTAAACAGCTAAGTTATTGTGCGTAATTATTTTGTTTACTTCTATAAACCTAACCGCCATGATAGCCGATATAAGGCCGATGAGCAGCGAGCCTGTATCGCCCATGAATATTTTGGCGGGTGTTATGTTGTAGCGCAAAAAACCTATAACTGCGCCCACTATCGCCAGCGAAATAGCCGCTAATTCATAATGCTTAATGTAGATAAACAAGATTGTAAACGTACCATTTACCACTATGCAGGTGGTACCGGCGAGGCCGTCTATACCGTCTATTAAATTGAAAGCGTTTACAATGAGCACAATGAATAAGATAGATATAATGGCACTTGCTATGTAGCTGATATCGTACACGCCAAAAATGCCATACATACTGGTAAAGCGTATGTCGCCAAGCAGCACCAATATGGCTGCCACAAAAAATTGTATTAAAAACTTGGTGCTTGAGTTAACGCCCGAAAGATCGTCTTTAAGCCCCATTGCAAATAGTACGATACTGGAGGTGAGCAAATCACTAAGTGGCAAGCTTTTATCAATCATGCTAAATAGCAACAGGGTGATGGTAAAACTGGCAAATATGGCTACGCCACCCAAACGCGGGATACCATGATCATGCTGCTTGCGGAAATGACCCACATCGTCATACAAATGGCGGGTGCGCGCAACATGTAAAATTGAAGGGATTGACAGCCATGTTATCAAAATTGAGAACAAGGCTATCAAAGCGTAATAAATAAAATATGTATTTATATATTCTGGCATGTATAGTTAGTGAGGGGGCACTTAATTATCGCTGCATTGCTGCAAATATCATTATATATCTTATAAATTATAAAAATTGCTTTATTTTTTTTAACCGTTTGTAAATCAAAGCAATAATTGGAAAATTTATCTGGTTTTCTCGCATCGCCTTCAAATCCCCAAATAATACTTTAGCGCGCCCGATAAGGCTATTGTTACTAACACCGCCCGCAAACATGTTAACAACTACCTTTTTCAGGTAAAAAACGTTCGCTTTGTTTACATGTATAAACCTAAGCATCAATTCGTAGTCGGCAGCTGTACCATATTCGAGGCTATAATCCCCAAAACGGCCAAACAAGCCTCTCTTGCAGTAAAAGGTAGGGTGAGGGGGCATCCAACCTTTATTAAACAAACCGTGTTTATAAGCCCCTGATCTCCATTTACGTAAAATATCCCTATTTTGTTTCAAATAATCGAGGTCGGCATATAAAATATCTGTTTTATGTTCTTCGAATGCGGCCGCTATCTCGCTTATTACCCATTCGCCGGCAAACACGTCATCAGCATTCAACATTCCCACCACATCGCCGGTTGCCAGGGCAATACCCTTGTTCATGGCATCGTATATGCCGTGGTCGGGCTCAGAAACCAAAATGTTGATTTTGTGTTTGAAACTATTGATAATAGTTAACGAATCGTCGGTAGACCCTCCGTCGATTACGATGTATTCGATGTTATTGTACGATTGGCTGATAACCGATTTTATGCAGCGCTCTACAGTGTCTGCGGCGTTGTAGCAAACCGTTATGATTGATATTTTTAATTCGCCCACTTTGGAAAAAAACAATTATTTAAGCGCAAAATATGTATTTTTGACATCGTCGTCTAATATATCAATAACATTGGCGGCAATGTGTATGCGTGTAATATATTCTGTTTGCATAGTTGGTTTACTGTTTTTTGCTTCCTCGTGCTCGTATAAGCAAAGCCATATGCTTTTTAAAAACGCAAAGGTAACCAGCGCTGCTACAGATACCGCCATTTTAAAAAACTTCCCGGTTGCAAGTACCTATCGCATACAGCCAAGGGATGTACTGCAAATACGCAACCTGCAAAACATTAAATATATAGTTGATGAAGTGCCCACTTCGGCAACAGCTTCCGGCGGCGGGGGCTCGGCGGGGCAAACCTTTGAGGTGGACGAAGATGGCACTGTAGCTATGCCTGCTTTAGGGCATATACTTATTGCCGGCCTTACCCGGCCCGAGGCAGCAAAAAAAATCGAAGGTCTTTACCGCGCCACGTTACTGAAAGACCCTATATTCGACGTAAAGGTGGTGAACCTAAAAGTGACCCTTTTTGGCGAGGCCGCATCGCAAGGCAATTTCCCGCTATTGAAAGATAATACAACCCTGGTTGAGCTTATTGGCCAGGCAGGGGGACTTACCTCGGGCGCTAACGAAACAAACATCAAAATCATCAGAACCACCGGCACGCAAAAAACCGTAATTGAAGTTGACTTGGGCGATGTAAATTCAATATCGAATCCACGCGCCATACTACAAAATGGCGACGTGATATACGTTGCCCAAAACAAACGAGCCATTCGCGCTGATAAGCTTCAAAATTTAAATACGATAATACAGCCGGCCTTAATTGTACTGAATACGGCGTTAATTTTACTTACGCTTAGCAGGTTATAATGGAAGAAACAGAAAATCTCCAGAAAAAACTTCCTAACCAGGAAGTGGATTATTTTAAGATTGGCAAAATATTAATAAGCAGGTGGTATTGGGTGGCCGGATCGCTGGCTGTTTTTGTTTTATGGTCGTACATTTACGTATGGTACACCCCAAAAACTTTTGCCACCGGCGGTATTATGAAGTTGGAGGAAAAGAAATCAGAAATCGCCGACCTTTCTAACGTGCTGGCCACATCTGACCGAGGCCCCTCCCGCATACAAAGCGAAACTTCTGTTTTGCAAAGCCACGCCGTTATCTTAAACGCCGTAAACGACCTCAATTACCCCATCAGCTTTTTTGTAGAAGGTCGTGTGCGTACCAGCGAACTCTATCCGCAGAAACCGCTCGATATAGAAAAAGTTAATTTCGACAGCCTTAATTTTTACCACGATATCATATCGTATAAGCATTTAAACCAAACTGAGTTTTCGCTTACCTACAAAATAGCGGGGAAAGAAACCGTAAAAAATTACAGCTATAATAAGCCCGTAACCCTGGGGCCTACTACTTTCCTGATAAGATACCCGGGAGATATCAATAAAAGCTCGGTTATCCTGTTCAAATTCAATTCGCCCGAAGACTTCGTATGGCGGATACGCGGCGGCTTGCGCGTTGCAGAAACCGCAAAAAACTCAAACGTACTGGCTATTCAGGTTACCGATGCCAACCCCCAATTTGCTGCAGATGCACTCAACGCGGTTATGAACGAGTATTTGATATACGATCGCAGCCGCAAAACGCAATCCGCCACGCAGATGATCGATTTTATAGACAGCCAGCTAAAATATCTTTCCAGCGAAGTAAAAGGCTCCGAACAATCGATAGAAGCCTTCAGGCAAAAAAATAGGCTAATGGAAGTGAGCGCAGCTGCCGATGCAGCCTTGGGCAAGGCAAAAGATCTGGAAACTCAGCAATCTATCTTGAAGCTGCAGTTAATAGCCATAAACGATGTAAAAGACAAAATCAGCAAGGAAAAGGACAATCTGAACCTGAATTTCGATGCCGGCGGCGGGCAGGTAGATCCCAACCTCCCAATTTTGATTACCCGGTTAGATAATTTACTGAACCAGCGTACGGAGTTATTGAAAACTTTCAATAACAATTCACAACCTATTCAAGCTATCAACAAAAACATACTGGAGATAAAAGCCTCTGCCCTAACCAGCCTTACTAACACATATACTTCCGTTAAAAGGAATATGGACTTCCTTTCCTCGCAGCTTGCTGTGGTAAATAAACAAATATCTATGTTTCCCGGTGCCGAGCGCGACATGATTAGCTTAAGGCGCGATTTTGAGATAAGCGAAAAGGTGTATTCTTTCTTATCCGAGAAAAAGCTGGAGGCGCAAATCACACGATCCGGCATATTGCCGGGAGCAACTATCATCGAGAGGGCGCAACCTAATTTCTCGCCCGTATCTCCGGACGAGCATGATATCCACCGCACGGCCATCATTTTTGGTTTAGCAGTGGGCTTGGGCCTCATTATCCTGATTAGGGTATTAAACCCTTACATCTACGATAAAGAAACCATTGAGAGCCTTACCACCATACCCATCATCGGTGTAATAAGGAAATTCCCCGACACACTGGACGAAGATAATACACAAGTGCTGGCTATAAGCAAGCCAAAATCGATATTTGCCGAATCGGTACGTTCGGTGCGCACCAACCTTAGTTTTATCGCGTCCGAGAAGAAAAGTAAAATCATCTGCATCACATCAGAAGTAGCAGGCGAAGGGAAATCTTTCGTGGCGGTAAATTTATCCAGTACGCTATCGCTTATAGATAAGAAAGTTATTTTAATAGCCGGCGATTTGCGCCGCTCTAAACTCCACCGCACCTTTGGAGTACCCAATGATACCGGGCTTAGCAGTTACCTTGCGCACCAAACTGCTTTGGCAGATATTATTTCCCATTCCGAACAGGAGAACCTCGATTTCATTGTATCGGGGCCTGTGCCGCCAAACCCATCAGAATTGCTGCACTCCGAACGGATGAAAGAAATGATCACCGCGCTACACCTGAAGTATGATATTATCATGATAGATACAGCCCCCATCGGCCTGGTTTCAGATTCTATCCCGCTTATCCGTATGAGCGATATCAATATATTCGTAATACGTTCCGGCAAATCTAAATACTACTCGGCAACTATACCGCAACGCATTGCGCAAGAGTACCACCTGGATAACACAGTAATTGTTTTGAATGCTTTTGCCGAAGATTTGCTGCACTCCCGGTATTACACCACCAGATTCACCGGCGACTACAGCAACCGTTATTACTATTACTCAGATTATAGCGGCAATTACGAATCTTCGGGCTATTACATAGATGATGAAAAGAAAAAATGGTGGAACATAAAACGTTGGTTTAAATAAATATTTCGTTTTTTACACACATGGTTTTAAATAACGATGCCGGAAAGCAACGATGGTTCCCGGTATACACAAACCCACGGGCAGAAAAAAAGGCCTACGCTTCTCTAATAAGCAAAGGTGTAGAAGCTTATCTGCCGCTGCAGAAACGCTTAAAGCAGTGGAGCGATCGCAAGAAGTGGGTGGAGGAGCCACTGCTAAAATCTTACCTATTTGTACATATTGCAGAAAACCAGCAAGCCGAAGTTTTGATGACAAAAGGCATAGCCCGTTTTATTTATTTTTCGGGCCGGGTAAGCGCCATGCCCGATAAGCAAATTGAAGACCTGAAGTTATTGCTGGCAAGCGCCTTAGAACTGGAAGTAACCGAAGAGCACTTGCAACCCGGAGAAAAAATAAGGATAAAGGCGGGCCCCCTAAAAGGCTTAGCCGGCGAGATGATTGCCTACCGCTCGCAAAAGCAGTTATTGCTTCGGTTAGAAAGCATGGGCTGCTCCATAGTAGTAAACATGGCAGCCTCGTTGGTTAACAGGGCATAGAGACGTAAGCAACAATAGCAGTGCAAGTTTAATAATGCACAAATAAATAAAACAATAATTATCAATAAGTTACAAATAAACAATGTGACTTACGGGGCGAAGCTGTGCCCGACCGGATAAAATATGTGCCGTATAGCAGGAATAGTTTCAACCAACGCCGGTAAAGGGCAATCAAAAGCACTGGTAAACACCATGTGCAACGCTATGCTACACGGCGGGCCCGATGATGCGGGCATTTTTGAGGATGAAAATGCAAGCCTGGTTTTGGGGCACCGCAGGCTTTCTATAATAGACTTAAGCAAGAACGGCCACCAGCCAATGGCCGATAGCGCCAAAAAAGCATGGATAGTCTTTAACGGAGAAATTTACAACTACCCGGAGCTGAAGCAGGAGCTTAAAAAGCTAGGCGCCCAATTTATCTCCGAAACGGATACGGAGGTTATCATACAAGCTTATTTATATTGGGGCGTAGCCGCTTTCGATAAATTAAGGGGCATGTTCGCGTTCGTTTTGTATGATACTGCCGGGGAAGAGGTTTTCCTGGTGCGCGATTCGGGCGGGATAAAACCGCTCTACTATTCCACCATAAACGGCGGGCTGGCGTTCGCATCAGAAATAAGAGCATTTAAGGCAGCCGGCATCTCACCCGAAACTGACCCCAGGTGGCCTGTTTGGCTATTGGCCTACGGGCATATACCAGAACCCCATACCACCTTAAAAGATGTATCAAGCCTGCCAAAGGGGCATTACCTGCACAGAAAAAAAAATGGCAACTATACTCTGCACAAATTTGTTGCAGATAAGCCAGCCTTTAGCATAACAGACAAACACGCTGCACAGGAAGGCATTTACCAAAATTTACAAAGTGCGGTTAAAAGGCAGCTGATAGCCGATGCTCCTCTCGGTGTTTTCTTAAGCGGCGGTATCGATTCTGCCATCATCGCATTGCTGGCCAATGCGCAAAAACCGGAGCTTAAAACCATTTCGATATTCTTTGACGAAAAATCTTACGATGAGCGCTTGTATCAAAACACAGTAGCACACCATATTAATGGGGAGAACTTTAAGCATTTGGTTAAAAAACAGGATTTTGAAGAATATTTCCCCAATATCCTTGCGGCAATGGATATGCCTACTACCGATGGCATCAATTCGTGGTTCATCAGTAAATACGCACACGACAACGGGTTGAAAGCCGTGCTATCCGGCGTGGGGGCCGACGAGCTTTACGGGGGGTACCCGTCTTTCGAAAGGATAAAATGGATAAGATATCTTAGGATGCTTCCCAAAGCCATGCTAGCCAAGGCAAGCCATATCCCGGCAAATAATTACAAACGACTGGCATATTTGGCGCACGAACACCCGGCGGCAGATTACCTGTTCCTGCGCGGGCTTTATACTACGGCAGATATTGCGCAAATACTCAACATGAGCGAAGGACAGGTAAACACCATTTTATTCGGTTCAAGCCCATTACCTGCTATCGGCAAATACGATGGCTTGCATGCGTCGTGGTTTGAAACAAACATGTATATGCAGAATCAGTTGCTGCGGGATACCGATGTAATGAGCATGAGCCATGGGCTGGAAGTTAGGGTGCCTTTCCTGGATGAGGACCTGGGTATTTTTACACAGCAGATAAACCCTGAATTACGTTTTGCGGGCGATAGGCCAAAAAAGATATTGATTGATAGTTTTAAAGCACTATTGCCCGAGCCCGTGTGGAACCGGCCGAAAATGGGCTTTACCTTCCCGCTGCAGCAGTGGATGAAAAATAATGAGTATATTGCGGATGAAAGTTCTTATCAAGGCAAATTCGCCAAAGCAATAATCAACAATTTCAAACAAGGTAAGGGGCATTGGTCAAAGGCATACGCTCTTTATCAAATACAAAAGAATGCCTAAAAACATCCACCTTTTAACTTTACAAACTTTTAGTGCCACGGGCGGCATACAAAAAATGGCGCGCACGCTTGCTTTTTCGCTGCAGCATATATGTCAAAAAAATGGTTGGGGCCTAAAACTCCACTCGCTTTACGATGCCGATGCCGATTTGCAACGGCAATATATCCGGGCCGAAAACTTCAAAGGTTTTGATAAAAACAAAGCATCTTTTGTTTTAAGCGTTCTGCTCGATGCCAGCAAGAACGACACGGTTATTTTGAGTCATATAAACTTTGCTGTAATTGGATTGCTTATAAAAACCCTAAAACCTAAATGCCAGATTTGGTTGATAGCCCATGGCATAGAGGTTTGGCGCCCCCTTGGTTTCCATAAAAAAATGCTTTTGAAGCATTGCGATAAGATAATTTGCGTAAGCCGGTTTACCAAAGATAAATTAATAGGCCTGCATGGTGCCGATGGGAGTAAATGCGAGGTATTGAATAACGCTATAGACCCTTTTATAGAATTGCCCACCAACCTGGCCAAGCCCGATAGCCTGTTAAAACGCTACGAACTTACCCATGCAACCCCCGTTATTTATACGCTGACGCGCCTGGCATCTACTGAAAAATATAAAGGATACGATAACGTAATTATTACTGTAGCAAAATTGAAGCATCGGTTCCCCGGCATTAAGTACATCATCTCCGGCAAGTACGATGAATTGGAAGGCCGGCGCGTTACAAGCCTAATTGAGGCACAAGGCGTAACCGACAATGTGCTGCTCACCGGTTTTATAGACGACGCAGAATTGGCGAATCATTTCCTGCTGGCCGATGTGTTTGTTTTGCCAAGCAAAAAGGAAGGTTTCGGCATAGTGTTCATCGAAGCCCTTGCCTGCGGCCTGCCTGTAATTTGCGGCAATGCCGATGGCAGCGTGGATGCCGTTAAAAACGGCGAACTGGGAACCGCTATAGACCCCGATGACAACCTGGAACTTGAAAAGCAAATAGCAGAGCATTTATTGCAGCCCTTAACGGTGGCTGCCCGTAAGGCGCTTCAGCAAAAATGCCTGCAATATTTCAATGAGCAAGCTTATGCAGAAAGCCTGCAAAAATTACTGTCAGATTGATGGCATACACAACAATTCAAATACATAACGGATGCCTAAGGTAATACAGGTAGAGAACTTATCTAAAGCCTACCAGTTAGGCACTTTCGGCACAGGCACCATATCACACGATCTGGAGCGCTATTGGGCGCGCCTGCGCGGCAAAGAAGACCCATTTTTAAAAGTGGGTGAAGTAAACGACAGGACACAAAAAGGCACCAGCAACATTGTTTGGAGTTTGAAAAACATCAATTTAGAGGTGGAAGAAGGAGATGCGGTAGGGATAATAGGCAGTAACGGAGCCGGCAAAAGCACTTTACTCAAACTCCTTGGCAGAACTACATCGCCAACAGCGGGAACCATCAAGATGAAAGGCCGGGTGGTAAGTCTATTAGAAGTAGGAACCGGCTTTCATCCGGAATTAAGCGGACGGGAAAATATTTTTCTGAACGGGGCTATTCTTGGTATGCGAAAGTCTGAAATCAAAACAAGATTTGATGAAATCGTATCGTTCTCGGGTGTTGAGCGATATATTGATACGCCGGTGAAACGGTACTCTTCAGGCATGTATGTAAGATTGGCATTTGCTGTAGCCGCCCATCTGGAAAGCGAAATTTTGATAGTTGATGAAGTTCTTGCCGTTGGTGATGCTGAATTTCAGAAAAAATGCCTGGGTAAAATGAACGACGTGAGAAAGGGTCAGGGGCGAACGGTACTATTTGTCAGCCACAATATGACAGCCGTTATCGCTCTTTGCAACAAGGGCAGTTATCTTAAGAATGGCCAATTGATAGTGAACGGCACAATTGAGGAGGCAATGTTAGCATACTCAAATGACAGGGGCATTAAGTATACAAAAAATATAAAAATATTAAGCGAGGGCAAAAAAGCATGGTTATCAGACTTTTCGATAACGGATGAGGATAGGAACGACTATATTCAAATGGAAACTTCGAAAGTCGTGCGTTTGACGATAGATTCAACAGTACATATGGATAACGTTTTTATTGGGGTAGGGATAAATGACATTAACGACGTGAGAGTTCTTACTTTGTTCAGCAGATTTTATAACAAAGGATTTTGTTTAAAACCCGGCCCCAATCATATAAAATGCCAGGTAGGGCAAATGCATTTGAAACCAGGCATTTATAAAACAGAAGTATTTATCGGTAATGATTATGAAACATTAGATTATTACGATAACGGTTTACAGTTTGAAATCTATTTGTCCACAAAAGCAGACTACCTACTTCCCGACGCTAGCCAAGGGAGTATATTCATAAATCAAATTTGGGCAAATGATTGAAAAAAACAATTTAGCTGAAGAGGTTTTTTGCTTACAATACGAACTAAACACCCTTGCAAACTTATTACTAAGAGGCGAGTCGGAACGATGGGTGCCTGGTTTTTTGAGAGAAATAACAGAATTCTCCCACTCCGAACGATACAAGCTCGCCTGCAAATATATACAAGGCAAAAAAGTTCTTGATATGGCCTGTGGTACAGGCAAAGGGAGTAACATAATGGCTACTGATGGTGCTGCAATGCATGTTACGGGCCTTGATATCCAACCAGAAGCACTAAGATATGCTAATCACCGCAATGGGGCCAACAACATTAACTTTCAAGTTGCCGATGTACAAACGCTCGAACTTACCAATGAATTCGACGCGGTAGTTAGTTTTGAAACGATAGAACATTTAACGAATTATAAAGCATTCCTCGTAAATGTAAGTAAGTGTTTAAAAAGCGAAGGACTGTTCATAGTATCAACGCCAATTTCATCACTGCCCTTAAACGAGCATCCGGACAACCCCCATCATGTGCAGGAATGGGGGTTTACTGCATTTCAAGCAATATTGGAAGAGCTCTTCAACATTGAAAAAGTTTATGTACAACTTTATCCCCCAATAAATAAGCCCTCAACATATCAGAACAACAGTCTTTCCCGACGAATTATTAACAAAATTAAAAGAGCATTTTTGGGTACAGACGCCCCCGTTCTTATTAGTGACTCTCCGGCAACAACATTTTTTTCAGCAATAGAAGAATTTACGCAACAATATGCCGAAGAAGAACTAGGCACATTACGACATGGCTATCAAATAGTTATAGCAACACCCAAATGAGCGAATTAGCTATTGTAATTCCAGCTTACAAACAGCAGTTTTTCGATAAAACATTAAACTCGCTTGCTCGCCAAACCAATAAAAATTTCACGGTTTACATTGGGGATGATTGCAGCCCTTCTGACTTGTTAGGAATTGTAAACAGATACAAGAATTCGCTATGTATCTATTATACCCGGTTCGAAAACAATATCGGCGCGGAAAATTTGGTAATGCAGTGGAATAGGTGTGTAAGTCTCACAAAAGATGAAAAATGGATTTGTCTTTTTTCTGATGACGACATCATGGATGAAAATTGCGTCGAGAATTTTTACCGCATCTTAGAAAATAAAAACAACGACTTTGATGTTTGCAGATTCAACACTGTTACAATTGATAAAAATGACTTAGTGCTTCATCACTGTCCAATCGGCCCGGAAAAAGAAAGCTCCGAGTCTATGGCTTTTTATTTATTAAAAGGCAAACGTGGAAATTCTATGCCCGACCACATTTTTTCGAGGGACGTTTACGACAAATACGGTGGTTTCGTATTTACAGAGTTTGCACAAGGCGCAGATTGGGCCACTTCAATTTTATTTTCAAGTGAAAAAGGAATTCAAATTATTCCCGAGGCAAAAGTATATTGGCGTTATAGCGGTTTAAATATTTCATCAACAGCCTCTAGTCAAAAAAATAAAATGATTATTGGGCATTTGCATTTTGTTGAATGGGTACTAAACCACTTTAACTACCTAAAAACATCCAAATCAGTTATTACTTATGACATGATTAAAGAGGCGTTGAGCAGTAATTTGAAGATTGTCATTGCTTGCCACTATAAAGGCTTCAATATTAATTCAACTTTTCGGCTATTTGCCCTTTATAACAAAAAATTCGGTTTGTCGTATTATAAATCGATAACTGAGTTATTCCAAATAATAGATATCAAAATTCCTGTAATTGATAAATTGAATCACATTTTTTCAAGGATTAAAGGCAAAATTCGCCAGGCTGTATCCAGTTAAAACTTTATGAATACAAGTTTAATGATTTCGAAATTTTACCACAGGTGTTTAAAAAAAGCAAACGCTATAAAGTTTAACCTTTTAAATAAAAACTGCACAGAAATATTAATTCCATCTAATAACTTAAGATTTCTTGTGGCAAATGACCTAATCTGGGCTTATTCTTCAGGAGATTATTACGAAACCAATGTAATCCACTTTTTAGATGAAGTGGTAAAGAACTATCATCAGCCGGTACTGATAGATGTTGGCGCAAATTGCGGCTATTTCAGCACGCGGTACGCGGCCCAATGCAAGAAAGTATTTTCGTTCGAGCCTGTAAAAGGCACGTTTTCGCTGCTAAAAGGTAATATAAAAAGAAACGGTATACGCAATGCCGCTCCTTTTAACCTTGGGTTGTCAGATAAGGCCGGCGAAATCTGCATCAACATCTACAACTCCAGCGGCAACAACTCTATTTTTGAAAGGGTATTGCCCGCAGGGCATAACCTTAAGAAAACGGGCACTGAGAAAATAAAATTAGACACGCTTGACAACCTCATAGGAAACGATAAGGTTGCCCCGCCCGATATTATCAAAATTGACGTAGAAGGCGCGGAGCTGCTCGTATTGAAAGGCGCAGAACAGACCATTTTAAAACACCGGCCCACCATTTTATTGGAATACTCTGAAGCTACATCTAACGATGCCGGTTATGCAAAAGAAGATTTGCTAACGGTACTCGAATTGCACGACTACAATATTTATGGCATCCCCGAGGACGAAAAGGATTTTAGGCTTATACTGCAGCGAGATTTCCACTTTAATAAATTAAGTAATATAATTTTTGCCCCGGGCGAGCACGATCCCCTTGCTAGTTAAATCATTTAGAAGAGTCTGTTGATAGTCGCAAAACTATATGGTGGTTTAGGGAACCAAATGTTTCAGTACTGTGCTGCCCGCAGCTTGGCAAAGCAAAAAGAAACGGTTTTCCTCGACACAAAGTTCTATGAAGAAAACGCCAGTGACACTGACTCTTTTGTTGCCAGGAATTATGAACTCGGCATATTTAAAAACCTCAAAAGCCGCAAGGCAAGTGGCTTACGCTACGCTATTTTTACTGGAAAGTCTTTCCTTACGAAGGCAATTCGGGCTAGGCTCAAACCGCTTTTTCAATACTTGCACCATCCAGGTACCAGCTATATACCACTTATCCACTATGCGAAAAGCAGGCATGTGTACCTCGACGGGTACTTTCAATCGGAAAAATATTTTAGCGATAAAAGAGATTTTATTTTATCGGAATTCAAATTCCCGCCATTGGATGAGGAAAATAAACTGACCGTAATGAAAATCAACAGCGCATTAAACGCTGTAAGTGTACATATCCGCCGTGGCGACTATCTAATACCTAATATCAATAGCATCCATGGCATTCTTTCGCTAAATTACCATCATCAGGCGCTGAGTATATTACGCGGCAGGTACGAAAGCCTCCAAATCTTCGTCTTTTCCGACGACATTGAATGGGCTAAACAAAATTTGAACACAGGCGGATTAAGCGCCCACTTTCTAGACAATAACCATGGAGACGATAGCTGGAAGGACATGGCATTGATGACCCACTGCAGGCACCATATAATTGCAAACAGCAGTTTCAGCTGGTGGGGTGCATGGCTTTCAACACGCGGAGGCGATGTGTTTGCTCCGTACAACTGGTTTGTATCGCCTTTCGAGTTCGAGATCAACGACATTGTACCCAGGCACTGGACGGTTTTACGATATGAATAAGGGGCGGGTATCGGTTATAATGCCTGCCTACAACGCACAAAAATTTATCACCGAAAGCATAGAAAGCGTTATAGCGCAAACCTATCTTGATTGGGAGCTAATTGTAATAGACGATGGCTCTACCGATGATACAGGTGCCATAATCAGGCAGTACGAGCAACGGGATGCACGTATCAAATCCATTTCTCAGGATAACAGCGGGCAGGGAAACGCAAAAAACGCGGGCATAGCAATAAGCACGGGAGAATATATAGCTTTTTTGGATGCAGATGATTTGTGGCTGAAGGAAAAACTTGAAGTTTCGGTTGGCGCTATCAAGGCTGCTAACGCAGAGCTCTTATTTACCAACTATGCCGTTTTCAATAACGAACTGGATGTGAGCAAAACTACCACTATGCAGGTTGGCAATACTATCTATAAAGGCAGGGAGAGTATCATTACTTTCCTCAACTATAACCAAATCCCAAACCTAACCGTATTGGCTAAACGGGAAGCTGTAATCAGTGCAGGTAAATTTACCGACATGAAAGTGGCCGAAGATTATGAAATGTGGCTGCGGATGTTGGGCATGGGGCATACATTCCAATCGATAGCTGCCCCATTGTCGCTCTATCGTATGCATGATAATTCTATCACTGCAAAAGACAGGCACGCTACTTTCGAGATAATACAGATTATAAAGGATTTTGGCAGCAAGAATCAGGAATATGCAAATGAAGCACGAAAAATAGCCGGAGAAAAAATCAAATACTGGCTTTACAACGGCTACGACCGGACACCAAAGAAATTCAGGGTATTGATTAAGGAAGTTTTCCCCTCCTATCTTGCTGCCTTATTTTATACCCTTAGCTATTTACTGCCGATGCACCAATTAAGGAAAATCGTCATCAGGCTGTATTAGCCTCGCTATACAACAATACCCTCCAACCAGGTTGAAAAAACATATTGTCCTTACTAAGCTTTATGAATTTGGAGGCAGCAACGCCCACCTGAAAACGCTTATAGCATACCTGGGGGCAGAGAATGTGCTGTTGTTAGTAGAAGACGAAAGCCAACTTGTTCACCTGCAAAACATAGGGGGAACTAACAAGGTAAAGATAAAAATACAGCCAGGTATCCATCCTCATGCGCATTTACAGTATAAGTTTACTACCAATCTAAAAGAGCTTTTTTTTATCCTTCGGTCGATAATCGTTCTGCAAGCATTAAGTGCTATTAATGGCTTTGCCGATATTACCATCTGCGCTACCGAGCCCGAGAAACACCTATACTTGCTATGGATGCCTTTTTGCAAAGTATATTATATTTTACATACTACGCCGGTAAAACACCATACATCTTTTACACCATTTACTTGCAACCACACGCTGGGCAAACGGAAAAAAATCATTACGGTATCTAAGGCCAATAAAGAAACATTGTGCGGTAACTGGAGCATAGCACGCCAAAAACAGGCATTTATAAAGGTAGTTTACAATTGCCTGCCTGCCGATTATACCCCGCTGTATGATGGCACCGAAAATAAGCCGGGCAAAAAAATCATTACTACGCTAGGGCAGGTAATAGAATATAAAAACCCAGCCATCTGGCTCGAAACAGCAAAACGGGTAGTTGCAGTCCGTCCGCACACAGCTTTCGAATGGTTGGGCAACGGCCCGCTGTTCGATTATTACGCGCAAGCTACCCTGCATCATGAACAAATATCGTTCCGTGGCTTAGTTGCCAAGCCCGCCGTATACTTAAAACACACGGCCATTTATTATCAGCCCAGTTTGTACGAAACTCATGGCATCGCTGTAGTGGAGGCAATGTGTTTTGGCCTACCATGCGTGGTATCCAACGCAGGTGGGCTCCCGGAATCTGTAGAAAACGGATGGAACGGTATATTAGTAGATATGACAGATGTTGACGGGCACGTCGATGCGATAATAAGTTTAATCGACAGCGACGAAATTAGCCATGAATACGGCCGAAACTCCCGTGCTAAGTACCTGGAGAATTTCACCTACGATGCGTTCAAACACAAAATGGACGAGGCATATGCTTGATTTATTTCTGAAAGCGTGGCGATAGGTGTGTCGGTTATTGTTTGCTGTTACAATAGTGCAGAACGGCTGCCCGAAACCTTAAAGCACCTGGCTGCGCAGCAGGTACCCCCAAATATCCCTTGGGAAGTTATCGTAGTTGACAATGCTTCTACGGATAATACTCATAGTGCAGCTACCCGCGAGTGGCAAAAATATATGGTAAACGCTGTTGGTTTCAAGGTAGTTAAACAACCCGTTGCGGGTTTGATATACGCACGCAAAATGGGCTTCGATGCAGCAAAATATGAGTACCTTCTTTTTTGCGACGACGACAACTGGCTAAATGAGCATTATTTAGCCACCGCCTTTGAAATATTAGTTAACGATGCAAGCATAGGTGCGCTAGGGGGCATGGGGATTGCCGAAGCAGAACAACCCGCCTTGTTTAATGGCGATCTTATTAAGCAAGTTGTAGCTTGCGGCTCCCAAACCTGGGCGCAAACACAACATTGGGTTTACGGTGCTGGAGCCCTTTACCGTAAAAGTATTTTAAATAAATTAGCCAGTTATGGCTGGGAGCAAATAACCACAGGCAGGAAAGGCGCTTCGCTAGTGGCAGGAGAAGATGTTGAGATATGCCTGATGATTTATCTGGCCGGCTACAAAATAGTTGCTAATGACCGGCTTATCTTTAAGCATTTTGTACCGCTAAAAAGGCAAAAAAACGATTACATTACCAAGTTGCAATACGCATTGGGATATACCAACGTATTATTATATAGTTACTTTTCACTAACAAACAAGGAGCATGGAACGCCCGAAAAAGTTACCCACAATTGGCTCATCTCGGCAGCAAAATCTGTGATAAAGCATAGGGTTTTATCTCTGTTGAGAATACATACAATTTATACCACGCGGCCCAATGAATTTCAAACGCAATTGGGGACCCTACATTCGCTCCTGCGCAACAGAAACAAAGTAATCAGGCAACACTATCACGTCAAAGAGGTTTTAGCTAAAATAAACGCAGAGAAATAGTATTGCAAACGCCTGTCCTTTTTTTGGTATTCAACCGTCCCGAACTTACTCAAAGGGTATTCGATGTAATCAGGCAAGCTAAGCCCAAGTACCTTTACATAGCGGCCGATGGGCCCAGGGCTTCAAACCCTGCAGATGCGGTACTATGTGCCCGGGTGCACACGATAGTAGGTGAAATAGATTGGGATTGCGAAGTTAAGAAACTCTTCAGGGGCGAAAATCTGGGCTGCAAAACCGCAGTGAGCAAAGCTATCAGCTGGTTTTTTGAACACGTAGAAGAAGGCATTATACTGGAAGACGACTGCCTGCCGGATATAACCTTTTTCCCCTATTGCACCGAGTTGCTAAACAGGTATAGGCATGATGAAAAGGTGATGTCTGTTTCGGGTTCTAACCTGCTGAGCAAGCCTTGGAAACGCGATACTCAATCTTATTTTTTTGCCCACGGCGGCATATGGGGCTGGGCCACCTGGAAACGCGCCTGGATGCTTTACGATATAGCTATGAAAGATTGGCCGATGGCTGAAACTAAAAAAGCAGTCAGGCAAAGCATTCGAACAAAAGATTGGTATAAGTTTTATTTGCCTATGTTCGAGGCGTCGCATAACGGCACGCTGGATACGTGGGATATCCAGTGGTTTTATACCATCCTTATCCAAAACGGGCTGGCCATAAATCCGGCTGTAAATCTGGTCAGGAATATCGGTTTCGCCAGCGGCACGCATCTGAATTCTGATGATAACGCCATTGCCAGGCTGAAGAGCCAATCGATAGCTTTTCCGCTGGTACCACCCCGCGAGCAAAAAGCAGATGTTGCGTACCTGAAACTGATTTACAAGGTAGTTGCCGGGAAGCCGGTTACGCAAAGTTTTTCGCCGGGCAGGATTATTCGCAACCTGCTTAAGGTCATCGCTCCCAAAAAAACAATGCCTGCACAATCATGAAAAAGCTTATCAAGACAATACTGGTTTGGTTTGTTGATAAAACCAACCTGCATCACATCATAGATCAGGTAAAAGAAGCCAAACAGGTGCAAAATATCCAATATAACATTACCAACAACGGCGCAACCTTTTACCCCGAAGCAACGGTGGTAAACGGGCAGGACAAAACCAAAATAGTAATTGGCAACAATACGCACATACGCGGCATGCTCAATGTATTTAAGTATGGAGGCAAAATATCCATTGGCGAAAACTGTTACGTTGGCGATCATTCGCGTATATGGTCGGGCGAATCGGTTATTATCGGCAATTTCGTGCAGATATCGCATAACGTGAATATCATAGATACCAACGCGCACGAATTGGATGCCCTGGAGCGGGCAGAGCGATACGTAGACCTGATGCAGCACGGGGCCTGGGTCGACAAAGGCAATGTGCTCACCGCCCCGATTATTGTACACGATTATGCCTGGATAAGCTTCAACGCCACGATTTTAAAGGGCGTTACCATTGGCGAAGGAGCCGTTGTAGGTGCCTGCGCCGTGGTTACCAAAGACGTACCTGCCTATACCCTAGTAGTCGGCAACCCGGCAAAAGTTATCAAAACCCTCAATAAATAATGAAGATACTGGTAATAGGCAGCATGGGGTTCATTGGCAAAGCCTGCGCAAATTTCCTGAGGAAACAGCCTGGCGCAGATGTTTACGGCGCCGACGTAACCGCCGTGTACGATGAAGAAAAATATTTCCTGATTGATGCCAGCAATGCCGATTTCAAGCTAATACTTGGCGACCATCAATTCGATTGGTGTATCAACTGCGCCGGTGCAGCCTCCGTGCCCGATTCCTTCAAACACCCCCTAAGAGATTACCTGCTCAACGTGCAACTTGTGGTAACCCTGCTGAACGCGATAAAAGACGATGCCCCCGCCTGCAAATTCATTCAGTTATCCAGCGCGGCTGTTTACGGCAACCCGCAGGTGCTACCCATAACAGAAGAACATGTGCTTGCCCCGCTATCGCCCTATGGCACCCATAAAAAACAGGCTGAAGAGCTGTGCGCATTATATAGCGAATACTTTGGCTTAAATACGTATGTGCTGCGCCTGTTTTCGGCTTATGGGCGGGGGCTTAAAAAGCAGCTGTTTTGGGATTTGCACAGAAAATCAGCAGCAACGCAAAATCTGGTACTATTCGGAACAGGGACCGAAACAAGAGAATTCATACACGTACGGGACATCGCCAACGCTGTTTGGGCATTGATTGCACACCCGCAAACCGGGCAACGGATTTTTAACGTTGCCAACGGCTACGCCACTTCCATAAAATACGCCGCCGAATTGTTCCTCCAAAATATGGGGTTCGGCGGTACGCTAAACTTTAGCGGCGAAAACCGAGAGGGCGACCCGCTTTACTGGCAGGCCAATACCACATTATTGAACAACCTGGGCTATCAACAAAGCATAAGCTTTGAAGACGGCCTTACAGATTACTGCAATTGGCTAAAAGAATAAGGATAGCTTTAAGTTACACCTACAACGAGCTTTGGATAGGCGGCTCCTACTATATCGAGAATTTAATCAGTGCTTTAGACACCCTGCCAGATGTAGAAAAGCCGCATATCGTGTTACTTGTAGGCAACCAGGCAGATGCCCGCTTCGCAAAAAACAAGCTAGCGTATCCGTTCATCAGTTTCCAGTTAAGTTCAGGCGAAAGCAACGGGCTTTTCAGGTTCATGAATAAGGTTACAACCAGGTTGTTCAGGAAAACCATATTCAATCAAAAGATAAAAGAGCTCGATGCTGCCTTCCCTTACTACGATTGCCTGCAGCAGTCGCTCGCTGCCAAAAAAATATACTGGATTGCCGATTTCCAGGAAAGTTTCGCACCGGAATTTTTTACGCCCGAAGCAATAGATACCATCCAGAAACATCAGCATACCATACAATCATCGGCAGAAACTTTGATTTTGAGCAGCAATGATGCATTGACCCATTTTAAGGCCCTTTACCCTGCCCATACTGTAAAATTGCATGTATTACCTTTTGCGGTTACCCATCCGCCTTATCAGGAATTAGATGTTGCATTGCTGCTTGCTGAACACCAATTACCTGCTCGATTTTTCCTGTGCCCGAACCAGTTCTGGAAACATAAAAATCAGCTTACGGTACTTAAGGCGGTAGATAAACTAAAAAAGCAAGGCACAGAAATCACGGTTGCTTTCACCGGTAAAACGAGTGATTACCGGCATCCCGATTATTTTGCTTCATTAGAAAAATATGTGGCCGAGAATGATTTGGGAAACAACATCAAGTTCCTGGGCTTTATAGATAGGCGGGAGCAACTGAAACTGATGGCGGAGTCTATCGCCATTATCCAGCCATCGTTTTTCGAAGGCTGGAGCACCGTTGTAGAAGATACCAAAGCTATGAACAAAGCGCTATTGGCATCGGCCATTAACGTACATAAAGAACAGCTCGCCGGTAGCAGCGCGCAGTTCTTCGACCCTAACGATACGGATGAACTGGCCACCCTACTAAACAAGGCAGCCAATGAAGCAGCCTTGGCCCCATTATATAAAAGCGATGCTTATCAAAGCCATATCGAAAAATTCGGCCACGATTTTTTAACCATCTGCAAATCATGATCCTGCCCGACCTTAAATTATACCGACAGGAGTTTGCTGATAAAGGAATTGCTTATCCCCTGCCCACTTCGCCAGCGGCGGCTGAAGGGCTGTTGGCCCGATTGCCAAAAGCAGATGGGATAGGTTGGCCTTTCGATGCCGAAACCAGTCCCAAAATGTACAGCAAGGATATCGATTGGCCTAAGATTACTATCGTTACGCCATCGTACAACCAGGCAGCATATCTCGAAAAAACCATCCGCTCGGTATTGCTGCAAAATTATCCCAACCTTGAGTATATCATTATCGATGGCGGCAGTACAGATGAAAGTTCATCCATCATCAAAAAATACAGCCCTTGGCTAAGCTACTGGCATAGCATGCCCGACAGGGGCCAAAGCCATGCCGTCAACATGGGTTTCAGCCTCGCATCGGGCGAATATTATGCCTGGATAAACAGCGATGATTATTACCTGGAGAGTGTTTTCCATTCGGTAGCCACCACTTTCGGCGGCAGCAAAAAGCCAGCCTTTGTTTATGGCTATGCCTACGATTTGGACGAGTACCATAAACTCAGCTTAATTAAAGTAGCCCCCTTCCCCGACTACTTCATCAAAATACCTACGCTTGCCCAACCATCGTGCTTTTGGCGGGCCGCCATCCATCAGCCGATATGGGAAGAAATGCATTGCGCGCTCGATTACGAGCTATGGCTGCGCCTGGTAAGGGGCCAGAAACGTTTTAGGCTAAGGCAGCCACTTTCAGTAGCCCATGTACACCAAAACGCAAAAACAAGCAATCCGGCTATGGCTGCCAAATGGCAGGAAGACCACGTAAAAATGTGGTCGGCAGATGCCCACGGGCCGGTGCCGGAGTGGAAAAGAGTCAATTTCCTAAACCGTATCCGCATGAAATTATACCGCTTGTTAAACCTTATCTAATCACATCTAACCAAATAAATGAAACAATTAATCAGAAAAGCTTTCAACCTGCTTGGTTACTCGTTAGTAAAGAACATCAAACACCTTACCGAGGGTACAAGTACCGTAAAAGTGGGTAATTTTGAACTGCAACTAGCTAATGGCAACGGGCTTAAAGAGTGCTATTGGTATTCCAAAGAATACGGCGCATCGCTTACCAGGCTTACTTCAGTTTTAAATAATCACTTCGCCAACCTTTCGGCTGTTGATATTGGTGCCAACCAGGGTGATAGCGTAGCACTGATAAAAACTGGCGCAGATGTGCCAGTAATAAGCGTTGAAGGCGACGGCACGCTGGCCGAATCATACGCCAGCAACACCGCGCGATTTAACAATGTACAATTGATAAAAACCTTCCTGTCTGATCAGGACGTGGAAATGGATTGCACTTTTACAAAAGTGGGGCACAACCTTACCATAGTGCCATCCAAAAAAAGCAGTGGCTCTACCCTCACCAAATTTTCCAGCATCGATTATCTGTATCAAAACAAGGTGTTAAACGATTCATGCAAACTATTGAAGATAGATACCGAAGGCTTCGACCTGAAGATTATCCGCGGCGGCGATAAATTTATCACATGTGTAAAACCAGCAATCCTTTTTGAATTTAACAGAGAAAACCTGGAAGTTGTGGAAACCGACCCATTCAGCATTTTCCCATGGTTGCTTAACCATACCTATAAAACTGTCTTGTTCTACGAAAGCGACGGGCGTTTTATGTTCTCCTCTACACTAAGCAATCAAAAATTCATGAAACAGCTGTTTGATTATGTCGATGGCAAAAACGCCAAAATTTATTACATGGATATTATTGCATTCCACGCTGACGACGATAAAGTGGCCGATGAGCTGATAGCAGTAGAAGAGCAACACCGTTTACCTGCAAACTAATTTAAACACGAAATTCAGAACTTGGAATGGAACCGCCCTATATCCCCATAAAATACCCACAAACTACTGCCCGTTTAATATTATATAATGCTTTTTAATTCCTTACTGTTCTTGCTGTTCTTTATAATAGTCACTTGCGGGTATTACCTTGTTCCTGGTAAGTTCCGCTGGGCATGGCTGTTGATAGCAAGCTGTTATTTTTACATGTACTTTAAGCCGGTTTACATATTAATTATACTATTTACTATAGTTGTTGATTATGCAGCCGGGTTGGGTATTGAGGCCGCAAAAGGACGCAAACGAAAACTATTCCTTATTATAAGCCTTATTGCCAATATAGGCGTATTAGCCTTTTATAAATATTTCGACTTTTTAGCACAAAACATCAACTTCTTATCGGCTTTGGCAAAAGGGCCGCAAATTCCTTTATTAAATATTATCTTACCTATCGGCCTGTCGTTCCACACTTTCCAGGCGATGAGTTATACTATAGAGGTGTATCGCGGCAATCAAAAGGCCGAACGTCATTTTGGAATATATGCGCTTTACGTGTTGTTTTACCCGCAAATGGTGGCAGGCCCCATTGAGCGCCCGCAACATATTTTGCCCCAATTGCATCTTACCCACAAATTTGTTAAAAGTACTTTTATTGCAGGTGTATTTTTAATAATGGTTGGGTTATTTAAAAAGGTAGTTATTGCCGATAGGTTAGGCCTTTACGTCGACCCTGTTTTCTCCGACCCGCACCGTCACACCAGCCTCGACTTACTTTTTGCTATCTACCTTTTTGCTATCCAGATATACTGCGATTTCAGCGGGTACTCTGATATTGCCGTCGGGGCCGCGATGACGCTGGGGATAAACCTGATGCGTAACTTTCATATGCCCTATCTGTCAAAAAACATATCAGAATTTTGGAGTAAGTGGCACATTTCTCTTTCTACATGGTTTCGCGATTACGTTTACATTCCGCTTGGCGGCAGTAGGGTTAGTTTTGTTGTCACTTGCGTAAATATCATGATTGTTTTTATGATAAGCGGCCTGTGGCATGGGGCCAACTGGAAATATTTAGTATGGGGGGGCATACATGGTGTGTTGTTAATTATTTATCAAGCAACAAAAAAACTAAAAATAAACCTGCCAAAAGCTGGCTGGTTAGGTTGGCTGGTCACCTTTAATTTAGTATGCCTTGCCTGGGTGTTTTTCAGGGCAAATACCATCACAGATGCTATTTACATATTACGCACCGTGTTTTCGGGGCCGAGTTATAGTTATGGCGCAAGCGGTATAATGCAAGTAGGCGAACTTTATTATTGTGCGTTCATAATTGCTTCCTTGCTGGTTGGTGAATGGTATTTAAACCGTTCAGCAGAATTCCCGGATAATAAAAAGATAACTGCAGCCCTCGCTTTGGGCGTTGCTTGCTATTTCCTTGGCGTGTTTAATAATTCGCAATTTATTTACTTTCAATTTTGAAGCATAAACTAATTGTCGTTATTCTTTTGGCATTGAGCGTGACATTGTTAGTCGCAGCCATGAACCAGTCGTTTATTAACAGGGTAAAACAAGACCGCTACTTTGACCACCTCACCGCTAACAATAAACTATCCTTATACCACCGACTCTTCATCCGATCGGACCGTTGGCGCTATGGCGACCTTTACGGGCTTTGCTACCTGCCCATGTATAAACATCCATTAGAGCCATTTAAACAATATATACGCAATGGCACCCCTGCAAGCAGCCGTGTATTATACATTATTGGAGACAGCTTCCTGGCAGATAAAACGCTTAGCGGGGCTTTTGACGCTTTCGACAATGTGATTTTTCTAGACAGGCGCTCTCCGTTGCCAACTACAGCTTTGGATTCTACCAAACAAAACTACCTGATGTTGGAATTTGCCGAAAGAAATTTAAATGGTTTTACTTTTAGCGAAACCGACAAACAGCCTTGGCAAAAAAACATGACATTGTTACCAATTGCGGCAAAACCGGTTAGCTTGCCAACACGTGCAAGTAAAATATTGTTTAACAAAGATCTTAGTCGAAACGTAGAATTACTGTTGTTTGACGATAAAATATTCACGCCCATAAAGGAGGCCAAGGCGTGGTTAAACTATAGGCTTTTTGGCCGTGTTGCTCCTGAGGTTGCAGTAAGCTCAAATAAACAGCGCCTGCTTTTGAATATTTCGGTAGATACCAGCAGTGCCCAGTCAGCCTTCACAATCCGCACAAACAAACAAGTAAATGAAATTAATCATCAACTTAAAAAAGCAGGCGACTACTATAAAAACTTAGGCTTCAAAAGTGTGTTTTTAGCCGTAATACCCAACGCTGTTTCTATTTATGACCCCAAACGTGGGCCTTATAATCATTTGTTAGAACGGGTTGAGCTTGGCAGCACCTTACCTGTAATAAGCGTTTATAATGATTACAAGGCGAGCAAAAACAACCTCTTTTATTTGAGCGATGCGCATTGGAATCCTTTGGGTTTAGATGTTTGGGTAACCAAAGCAAATATGATAATGCAGCAAAATCTAACGAGGCAAGAGCATTAGGTGCGCCGGCAAAGGAAAACCCGTGCTCAACTGGATTCAAACATTGCCTATTACCAAGTAAATGATTAGCGCAGTTAAGACTATACTGTCTACAATAAGCAAACTCTATCGATTGGGTGTTCCGGCATATGTGCTATCTTTTGGAGAATCTCTGGGCGACAATTTGCTCCTTACTATCCTCGCGAAAGAACTCCATAAAAAGCATCAAAAAAAAACATGGATAAAATGCGACTACCCTCAACTTTACCAGCATAACCCCTTTGTGGCAGTTATACCCTACAATACCTTGTTATCTACCACGCTGCTTAATTTGATGGGCGCAAAAATAATTCCGTTAAAATATACCGCCTATGACCCCTTAACTGATCAAAACAAGATCCCGGAAAAACATATTGTGCTAAAAATGGCCGACACGATTGGCCTAAACGGTGCCATTGAAAATAAGCCGGATTTTTACCTTACAGGCGACGAATCGGAAAAGGGCATAATCTCGAAAAAGCAAATTGCAATTACCGTTTCAAATACCAGCGCAAAAATACCTGTCAAAAACAAAGAATGGTTTGACGAGCGTTATCAGGAAATTGTCGACAGGTTTAGAGCTGAATATGATTTTGTACAGATCGGCGCGCACAACGACTACGCTTTGAAAAACGTAACCGACCTTAGGGGGAAAACAACCCTTCGGGAAAGCGCGGCTATATTAAAAAATTCTGTTTTATTGATTGCGTATGCAGGTTTTACCATGCACCTTGCGCGCGCGGTAGATTGCAGGAGCGTTATCGTATACGGTGGCCGGGAAACGCCCGCGCAAACCGGCTACAACAGCTTCCGGAATATTTATTCAGCGGTTCATTGTTCGCCATGCTGGCTCAACAACCGATGCAATTACAACCGGATGTGCATGACAGAAATATCAGTTGAAATGGTTATAAGCGAAGTTTTAAAAGAATTGGAAAGCATTAACACACCATTACCTGTTGACACACTTTGTAATTGATAACTGGCATCCTTCAGTGGTACTTACTCCTTACTTTATAAATGAAAAGTAAAGAAAACGCCTTTGATTTATTACGATTGCTTTTGGCCTTAAGCGTGGTGATAACGCATAGCTTGTTGTTAGGGAATTATCAATCACTGGATCCTGTTAGTTATCTATCTAAGGGGCAAACCAATTTTGGAGAAATAGGGGTTATGGGCTTTTTTGCCTTAAGCGGATATCTGATTACGGCAAGCTTTGAAAATACCGCAAATATCGGCAAGTTCATCAGCCATCGGCTTTTGAGGATTTTGCCGGGCTTTTGGGTATGCCTCTTTATCACATCATTTGTTTTAGCTCCAATTATTTATACCATTAAAACTGGGCCGTTAAGCAGTTTCGGCCTTACCGGCGAGAAAGGGGCGGTAAGCTTCTTTTTCCATAATTTCATGTTAAAGATAAACCAATGGAGTATTAATGATGTATTGGCCAATGCAGCATACAAGGGTTCGCTCAATGGAAGTCTCTGGAGTTTGTACCCTGAGGTACAATGTTACCTCTTCACCGTTATAGCCGGCTGGTTTGGTTTATTTGGCCGAAATAAAATGCTTTATTTGATTACGTTCGTCAGCGTCCTGGCTTACTTTGCCATCAGTTTTAATTTTATCAAAAATTACGGCCCAACCTTAATTATCTTATCCCCGGCGTTAAAAGTTTATGTTTCATATTTTGCAGGATCTTTGATTTATGTATTTAAAGATCAGTTTAAATTCGACCTAAGAGGCTCTTTATTTGCGTTATTATTCGCTTTGCTGTTGTTAAAATTTGGTGGTTTTCACTTAGTATCGCCGCTTCTTATAGCAATTGTCCTGATAAACATATTTCAACAATTTAAGCTCACGCTTAAGTATGATTTATCTTATGGTATCTATATCTATAGCTTCCCGGTGCAACACCTGCTGTTTCAGTTGACGGATAATCGCTTAAATGCACCGGAATTCGTTTTAACCAGCTTTGTATTGTCAATTGCGTTAGCTTTCTTAAGCTTTGTATTGATTGAACGGCCATTTATAGACTTAAGAAAGAAAACAGATGCCCTGTTCGCTTCGCCATTGTTCTCTAATAAAGGAATGCGGAAACAAATGGCACAGGATGAAGAATAAAGTGGGGCCAAGCTTTTTTATATCAGTCATTATCCCAACCTATAATCCAAATATGGCTAGGTTAAACAAAACGTTATCGGCTTTGAAGGCCCAAACGCTGGCCTTAACTCAATGGGAACTTATTATCGTAGATAATAACTCCACCCCGCCTGTTAAGGCCGATGTAAGCTGGCATCCTGATGCCGTTATTCTGCGCGAACCCGTGCAAGGCCTTACCTATGCACGCCTAAGCGGGTTCAACGCTGCAAAAAACGGCTTATTAGTTTTGGTAGATGATGATAATTTGCTCCACGAAAGCTACCTGCAAAACGTTGCCTCAATCTTCGGTAAGCATACCGGCCTGGGTGCAATAGGCGGTAAATCCCTTCCCGAATTTGAAACTACCCCTCCATCGTGGCTAAAGGAATTTTATGGTAATCTTGCCCTTCGCGATTTGGGAAATGAAGAAAAAACCCAATCCTGGCAAAACCTATATCCCGCATATGCACCTATAGGTGCGGGCATGGCCATACGCAAAGTGGCACTTGCTTCTTATATAAAAAAAGGAGAAACTCGGCAGCATGTGATTGCCGACCGCTCCGGTACTTCGCTGGCATCGGGCGGGGATAACGATATCGTTTTGGAAATATTAAAAAGCGGCTGGCAGGTGGGGTATTTCCCGCAACTAGTGCTTCATCATATTATCCCTAAAGAACGGATGGCCGTGGCTTACCTTGCTAAACTGCTAAACAACACCAACCACTCCTGGATTAAGCTATTGCACAGCCACGGTATAAACCCGTGGAAAAAAATTCCGGGTTGGACTGTACCGCTTAGAAAAGCAAAAGGCTGGTTTGCACATCAGGCGTTTGCCGGCCGCGTCAACTATATTAAATGGAGAGGATACTGTGGTACCACCGATGCACTCGCAGGATTGGAACCTTAACGCATGATGCTACAAAAACTGGTAAACCTAATTTATCGTTATCCAAAATCCAGATTCAAAACTTATCAACGTTTTGGAGGGTATTTTAAGTACAGGGCAATGTTACTTAGCAGCGTACAGATGGAAAAAGCTGCCGCAAAACTGCCGCCGGTTCAATCGAACGACAACGGCTTGCCTGTTTATTTCCTTACCGGTAAAAAATATCTTTATCAAACGCTTTTTTGCATTCAATCGTTGCAAAAAACTACTACTGAGAAATTCCAATTTATTTTGGTTGATGACGGCTCATTTGATGACCAGCTAATACATCAAATAAACACAGGGCTGCCCGGCGTAAAGCTGGTTACCAAATTGCAAATCGAACAAAACCTAAAGGAGAAATTACCATTAGCAGACTACCCTTCACTGCACCATAAACGGAAAGTTTATCCACACATAAAAAAGCTTACCGATGTACACACTATTCCCGGCAAGCCTTGGAAACTGGTTTTAGATTCGGATATGCTTTTTTGGGCTGAACCTAAAGAAATGCTCGGCTGGCTAAAAAATCCGGATAAGCCTATCCACATGATTGATTGTGCAGAAAGTTATGGCTATTCATCCACCCTGATGGAGCAACTGGCCGGCAATAAAATAAAACAACTGATAAATGTAGGGGCAATTGGCTTGAATAGCGATAATATCCCATGGAGCGATGTGGATAGCTGGGTGCATGAACTCGAAACAAAAGAAGGCGGATCTTATTACCTGGAACAGGCTTTGAGTGCAATGATTATAAGCACGACCGATACCCTGGAACTGAACAAGAACAACTATATTGTTAATCCCACAACTTTATCAACAGGGATATTGCTTCATTACGTAGATAAGTCTAAAGAACTATACTTCAACTTCGCCTGGAAATCATTTGTGAAATGAAGCCGCTGGTATCTATCATCATCCCTGTTTACAACGCAGGGAAATACCTGAAGCAAACCATTCTCTCGGCTATTGACCAATCATGGCCAAACACCGAGATACTAATTGTAGATGATGGCTCCACGGATAACTCCGTTGAAATTGCGCAACAATTCATTGGGCCCAACGTGTTTGTCTTTACCCAGGAAAATAAAGGCGCCAGTGCAGCACGGAATTTGGGCTTTAGCAAATCAGCCGGTAAATACATTCAATTCTTAGATGCCGACGATATCTTAAGCCGGGACAAGATTGCTGTGCAGGCTGAAGCACTTGAGCAAAGCCCGGGTGCAATAGCTGTTTGCAGTACCGTACATTTCAAAGATGGCGGCACCCATAAGCTTGCCACTCCTTCCGCCAACGACGATGCCTTTATTTACACCACGAACAATGTAGTTGATTTCTTGATTAATCTTTGGGGGGGGAACAACTTCAAGGCGGGTATGATACAACCTAACGCTTGGCTTACTCCCAGCGATATTATAGAGCGCAACGGGCCCTGGAATGAGGAACTGACTTTAAACGATGATGGCGAATTTTTTGCCCGGATGATTTTAAACTCTAAAGGCATAATCAAAACCGGTGGATTAAATTATTACCGAAAGTATCCGTCATCGAAACAAAATTTATCATCGCAAAAAAAAAGAGAGGATTTGCAAAGTGCACTCAAAGCACTACAGCTTAAAAAACAATATTTATTCAGCTATACAAACAGCGAACCAGCAAAAAAAACGTTTTACCGATTGTTTACCGAATTGAGCGTTATGTGCTACCAAACGGATGCGGCGGTATATGCAGAGGCTTGCCGGGAGTTGAGTTATCTTCCAACTTATGATTATACAGTGGTTTTAGGCGGGCGCGTCATCAATACAATCGCCGGTATCTTCGGCTGGCGTTTCGCAAAAAAAATGCAGTTATGGCATTCAAAAATTGCGCAGTAGTTATGAACGGTTCACAAACAAACAGTGCTGTACAAGGCTAAAAACACATATCTTCGCTTTAAAAACCGCTAATGAATTTTGCTGTACTATTTAAACCATACCAACTGATAGAGAAGCTGGCTCAAAGAATTGGCAAGGCGCGAAGGCTTAAAACCTTACAACAAACGCCCGGAAGATGGCTTAAGCACCCGCATATCGATTCTTTGGAATTCCTTCAAATAATCCGCAATGACGTTGCAATAGCCAGCCCTGTTATATTTGATATAGGAAGCAATATTGGCACCTGGACAACGCTTGCCAAATCGGTCATCCCATTAGCCACCATACACGCCTTTGAGCCGCTACCCGAACATATACTGGCTTTTCAGAAAAACTGCAGCACCTTAACAGACGTCCATTTGCACCAGTATTGCGTTGGCGCCGAAAACACAACCGGTGTAATCAACGTATCCAGCTATTCAGATGCATCGAGCATTCTGGAAGCAACTTCATTAGAGTACGAACATTTCGGGATAAAAAAGCTAAAAGAAGAACAGGTGCATATAAAGAGGCTGGATAACCTTATCCAAGCAAAAAAACTTCCTTGCCCCAATGTGATCAAGCTCGACATACAAGGTTTCGAATTAGAGGCCCTGAAAGGGATGGCCGATTACCTCCATTCGTTACAGTATGTTATTTGTGAGGTTTCCTTTAAGTCTTATTATCAAAACCAACCCTTGTTTTTAGAAATAGCCAATTACCTGGCCCTGTATAATTTACAAATTCTTGCCTTTAGCCATAATACGCCAACGGGTTCCGAGCTTAACCAGATAGACGTCTTGTTTAAACAAGCTACCGCGGCGGCAAAGATAAAAGCATAGCCAATGTATCGGCTAACCACAACCACGCTTCATAAACCGGCGTCTACAGCAATAGCATGTTTTTAGATAATACGTTCCTCTCTCAACAATGCGCCTAAGGTTAAAACTGAATACCCTTTGAAAATCCTCCTCTCCTTTTTGCAGGATACTGGCCAACAGCCCCATGATATTCCGGCCTACCGTTTTTGGCAGCACTACATCAAAAACGGCATAGAAGAGGCGGGCATGCAATGGTTGGAGGTGCCGGATGCAGATTGGGCGGCAGGTTTGGTGCATCCGCAAGGCTCAGCTGAATTGACTAGTTGGAGCAATCAAATATGGGACAAAACGTTGCTGTATATCAAAGAAAATCGGAAGAAAATCGGCGTTTTTCTTTGCTATTTGTACCCGCAACAAATTAACGAGACGGCAATCGCCGAAATAAAACAGCTCGGCATCCCTTGCATAAATTTCTATTGCGATAATGTGCGCCAGTTTACAAAAGTGCCGAGCGAATTTAAAGTTTTCGATTGGGTTTGGGTGCCCGAGTACGAGGCCCTCATGATGTATAAACAAGCCGGCATAAACTACATCAATTTACCAATGCCCATGTGGGTAGAGAAAAAAAATCGCGAAAGCGTTATTTATGAGCATCCAAACCTGGTTACATTCATCGGTTCAAAAGATATCCTGCGCCAAAACTTATTGGGCGAAGCCATAAGCAAGGGGCTTGATATTACCGTGCGCGGTGCCGGATGGCTGTCCGAGCGCTCCTCGCAAACGGCGGCTCAAAGCACGCTATCAAAAAAAATCGCCAACCAGTTCAGTTTTATACAGCAGCATGGCGTAAAGGGCTATGCCATCAAGAACCTACAACAATTTAACCGGCCGGTCGCTTACGCTGTTGATGAAACGTATATACAAGCAAAACCCGGCCACGACGAGTATATCTTGATTACACAGAGCAGCGCAATAACATTGGGTATCAACCGGGTGCCTACTTTTAAGCGGCTCGATAACAACCCGCTTACCTATTCGCGCTTGCGCGATATTGAGGCCCCCATGCTGGGCGCCTGTTACTTAACCGAGCATTGCGAGGGTTTGGATTTGCTGTACGAGCCTGAAAAAGAAATCTACACGTATAAAACAGCCGACGAGTTGGTGCACCAGGCCAAACGCCTGCTAGCCGACAAACCCACGCGCGATGCACTAAGGGCTGCCGGCCAAAAAAGGGCTTTATCCGAGCATTCGATACCAGCCTCGCTGCAAAAACTAAAAGCCGCTATTTTCAAATAACCAATTGGAGACTGCCAAACCCCTTATTTGCATCATTACCCAATCGCACCTTTGCCGCAACCCTAGGGTATTGAAGGAGGCGGTGACTTTGGCACAAAATGGCTACGATGTACATATATTAACCTCCATTTATTCAGGCACTTTACTGGAGCAGGATAAGCTGGCCATTACCAACACGGGCATAAACCTACATATCATTGCCGATAATTCGCGAAGCGATATGCCGTCGCTCATTCATCGCGCTGTCAACAGGGCGGCTAAATTATTGGTCAAGTTCGGGCTGATGCAAACACCTGCTGCGCTTGGGCATGGCTATCGGCAATACATCAAAAAAAGCAAAGCGTTAAAAGCCGCATTATATATATGCCACCAGGAACTGGCTACCTGCGTAGGTGCGGTTTTAATAATGCAAGGCTACAAAGTGGCCTTCGATTTGGAAGATTGGTATTCTGAAGACTTACTCCCACAGGCGCGGCAGGAACGCCCCATACGGCTATTGAAACAGGTTGAAAAGTTGGCTTTGGATAAAGGAGCATATGTGGTTACTACATCCAATGCACTTGCAGATGCCTTGCACCAAAATTATGGTGGCCGCAAGCCGCAGGTAATTTATAACGTGTTCCCATCGCCAAACCTGCCCTTTGCCGAAAAAGCTTTTACCGCTCCGGTAAAACTGTTCTGGTTTTCACAAACCATTGGGCCGGGCCGCGGGCTGGAGGCATTCATCGCGCTAGTTACCAGTTTTAAAACAGGCCTCGAGCTTCATTTATTAGGAGCAGTAACCGCCACATATCAGGAACATCTGAGCAACCTGCTGGCACCGCAGCATAAATTATACTTCCATTCTCTGGTTCCGGAGAATGAACTGATAGAAAAAATAGCCCAGTACGATATAGGACTGGCACTGGAAGATTCCCAAGCGCCAAGCCGCAACTACACCATCACCAATAAATTCTTCCAATACTTACAGGCGGGCCTGCCGGTAATAGCTACCGAAACCGCAGGGCAGCGCGAGGCTTTCGCGGAATTCAATCCGGGTATTATGCTTGATGAGCAAACTTTAGCGGACAACGCATCTGCCTTGGAATCGTGGTTGAACAACCCCGCCTGGCTGGCTGCAGCCGCCCAAAAAGCCCGTGAAGCAGCATTGCAATACAACTGGGAAACCGAATCGGTAAAATTATTAGAACTAGTAGCCGATGCCATCAAGTAATAAAGTAAGCCTGCAAATAAACCTTGCCCCGGGCGATTATCCGCATGCGAGGCACATCCTCCCCCATCAGCTTAAGGTACTGGTAGGTCAGGTAGATGAAATACTGCTGATTGTAGATACTAAGGCAAGCAAAGGCCGGTTCGCAGCCAATTGGGAAGAAAACAAGGGCTTGATGGATGAGCTGTTGCAAGAGATAAAACAAGCCTATCCGGTAAAGATAATCCCTGTTGATTATGGCACAGCGGTTAAACAGCAAGTTGCCGATTACTTTTTCGGCGGGCTACATATCCCGGCTAAGGACTACCGGGGCGGGCCGTTCTACGCGTATTTCTTCGGGTTGTTTATGGCTAAAAACAACTACGTTTTTCATCTGGATTCGGATATATTCCTCGGCGGCAGCAGCCAAACCTGGGTGGCAGAATCGGTTGATTTGTTTCAGAAGTATCCGGACTGCTTTGTGACCTCGCCCCTGCCGGGACCGCCTCACCCGCAGGAAACGTTGCTTGGGCAGCGCATCATCAAAAAAATATCGCCGTATGCCTATCAATTAGAAGGCATGAGTACGCGTTTATTTATGATGGACAAGGCAAAGTTTCAATCGAAGAAATTGGCGCTAACGAAGCCTAACTTACGCAGCCAGCTAAAAGCGATAGTACAGGGCAACGCCAACGCTCAACTGCCCGAGATTTTATTAGCCGATTACATGCTGGAGCACGATTTGATAAGAGTCGACTTCCTTGGCAGCGGGAAAGGCATATGGTCCTTGCATCCGCCGTATCGCACCGATAATTTTTACAGGGGTTTACCCGAATTGATACAAAGGATAGCGCGTAACGACCTGCCGCAACAACAGCAAGGCTTTTACGATATTATAGACGAAGTTTGCGATTGGACAGAAGCCCGCGAAAAACTAAGGACAAACAGATGGTGGAAAAGGAACAACCGTTGGTAACAGCCGACGATAATAAAGACACCATTGTATTGATGGTATCGATAGGCAACAGGAGCCACCTAACGGATATCACCTATAGTCGTGCTAAGCAATGGGCCTCGGCACATGGCTACGCCAGCTTGCTTATCAAAGAAAGCCTTACCGATAAGCCCCTTGCACCGCATTTTAACAAGCTTATCGCGCACCGTGCTGCACCCGGCTTTAAACGCTACATTATTATAGACGATGACCTGATTATGAAAGCGGGCGCGCCGCCTATGGAACCCGTGCCCGATGGCATGGTAGGCTTATGCCTCGATGCCATACAATTCAACACGCAGGCGGCCCATGTAAGCTGGACCGGCAACACCGGTTTCATCGTAGCCGGAGAAAAGGCTCTTCCTCTTCTGGAAGAAGCCTTCGAAAACGGGGAATACCCGTATGGGTGGTCGGATGTGGGCGGGCGGGGTATTTGGGGGCCTTTTGACCAGGGCGCAGTGAACGACGTGCTTTTCAGTAAAGGCCTCGCCCACCAGCTCGATTGGCGCTGGAATTACCAGGCCGTGATAGATTATTATGCCAATCGCGGCCAAGGTTGGGACAAGTGGCAGCAAAGCAGGCTTTACCGCATGCTGTATTATGCATCGTTATTGAACCCTTTCAGCAGGAACAGAAAGCTAATAAACAAATGCTATGGCCTGCACATGACTATGGGTAGCTACCCTAAATTCTTTGCCCGCATCCATCAATAAAAGGTGAAAAAGCTGCTTATCATATCGCCCTACTTCCCCCCGGTAAACGCTGCCGACATGCACCGTGTGCGTACCAGCCTGCCCTATTTTGCCGAAGAGGGCTGGGAGGCCGAAGTAGTGACCGTTGACCCGGCATATGCGGATATGGGCCGCGACGAACTATTGCTACAAAGCATCCCGCAAGGCATCAAGATACATTGGGTTAAAGCGTTCAGCAAAACGCTCACCGCCAAAATCGGTTTGGGCAGCATCGCCCTGCGTTCGCTTTGGTATTACCGCAAATACGTGGATAAGCTTTTGGCCACGCAGCATTTCGATTTGATTTATTTCTCTACCACCCAGTTCCCGGTTTTGGTCCTCGGCGCGCACTGGAAGAAAAAGCATGGTGTGCCCTACGTAATAGATATGCAGGACCCCTGGCATTCTGATTACTATCGTGATAAGCCAAAAGACCAGCAGCCGCCCAAATATTGGTTCTCCTACCGCCTCAACAAATACCTCGAACCTATTGCGCTTAAAAAAGCTTCAGGCCTCATCAGCGTATCGCAGGATTATATAAACGACCTAAAGGCACGCTACCCGGTAATACAAAACATCCCGGCAGCTACTATCACCTTCGGCATGTTTGCGCCGGATATGGATATAGCGGACGCACACCGCGAAGGGTTTGCGCCCTTGCTTAACCCAGGCTTTACCAATATCGTTTACATTGGCCGTGGCGGCAGTGATATGCATAAAGCTATTGCGCCGGTATTCGAGGCCCTGAAAGCTATGCCCGATGACGGTGCCATCAACAAAAAGCTGCTTAAATTCCATTTCATCGGCACAAGTTATGCACCACTTGGGCAGGGCAAAAACAGCATCATGCCCTTGGCAGAACATTACGGCGTAGCAGATTTAGTAACCGAGATAACCGACCGTATTAGTTATTACCATACCCTGGCGACGCTGATGCGGGCAGATGCACTGTTCATCCCCGGATCCGACGATGCCAAATACACGGCATCCAAAATTTACCCTTACATCCTCACCGGGAAACCTTTGCTAGGCATATTCAACCCGGAAAGCTCTGCGATAAATATTATCAAAGAATTCGGCATCGATACCGTTTACGGGTACGATGCGGTAACCGCAGCCGATATCCATCGGTTTATAGTGGGCGTAATTGATAAAACATCGGTAACGCCTGCATTATCACCACGTGCCATGGCAAAGCATTCGGCACAAACAAAAACAGGCTTGCAATGCAGCATTTTTAACCAGGCCATACAATATGAACAGCTTTAAACGCACTTTCGGCTTTATACTTGGCCACCCGCTTGCTAAAAGGCATCCTTACCGTGCGTTCTTCAATTTCGTACAATGGCAGCTGCAATCGCGGTCGTCCCCGGGCAAGCTCATCGTGAAACCATTTTTGGGCCCCGTTAAGTTCTACGCCCGCAAAGGCCTCACCGGCATTACCGGCAATATTTATACCGGCCTGCACGAATTCAACGACATGGCTTTCCTACTGCATTTCCTAAGAGCAGACGATGTCTTTTTCGATATAGGAGCAAACGTGGGTTCCTACACGCTTTTGGCATCGGGGGCGTGCAAAGCAAAATCCATTTCCCTGGAACCGGCACCGTCCACCTTCGAGATATTAACTAAAAATATACAGCTGAACGCCCTCGAAGCAAACGTAACCTTGATAAATGCCGGGGCTGGGGCAAAGCCGGGCATGCTCAAATTTTCGGTTAATGAAGATACCACCAACCACGTGCTTGCAGATGACGAAGCAGGGGCGAATGCCGTAGAGGTGCCAATCGTAACAGTGGATTCGCTGTCCACAACCAACCCGCCCTCGCTGATGAAAATAGACGTGGAAGGATTCGAGACCGAAGTATTGCGCGGGATGCCGCTTACCCTTGCCCACCCGCAGTTAAAAGCCATCATCATAGAGCTGAACGGCAGCGGCGGCAGGTACGGTTTCAACGAGGCAGACATACACGAGGCTCTGCTTGCCCATGGTTTTGCGCCTTACGCTTACGATGCTTTTACCCGAGCGACTACTAAAGTGGAAGCATGGGGCAGTTACAATACTATTTACATCCGACAGCCGGAATTTGTTGGTAACCGATTAAAAACGGCTCCGGGCTTTACCATTATGGGAGAAACTATATAAAATGCGCAGGCTGGCTATCATAACCACCCACCCCATACAATACTACGCGCCGCTGTTCCAGTTGCTGCAACAGCGCAACCATATCGCCATAAAAGTTTTCTACACCTGGGGGCAGTCCGCACTGCCAAAGCACGACCCTGGTTTTGGTAAGGCTATAGAATGGGACATCCCCCTGCTGGATGGCTACCCCTACGAATTCATAGAGAACACCTCAGCGCAGCCTGGCTCGCACCATGGCAAGGGCATCGTCAACCCCACGCTCATAGCAAGGATAACCGATTGGCAACCGGATTCGGTGCTGGTATTCGGCTGGCTGTATGATAGCCACCTGAAAGCCATGCGCCATTTTAAAAATAAGATACCGGTGCTCTTCCGCGGCGACTCTACTCTTCTGGATGAGAAGCCAGGCATCAAAAGCATGCTACGTTTTTTGTTTTTGCGATGGGTCTACCGCTTTGCAGATTACGCCCTTTACCCGGGCAGTAACAACAAGGCTTATTTTAAAAAATACGGCTTTAGCGAAGAACAGCTTATTTTTGCGCCGCACGCTGTAGATAACGAACGCTTTGCCGCAAGCCGTGCCGAGGAGGCGCAATTACTAAGGTCCCGGCTAGGATTAACGGCGAATGATGTGCTGATACTTTACGCAGGTAAGTTCGAAGAAAAAAAGGCTCCGGCACTGCTGGCGGATGCGTTTATCGAATTACAAAACCCGAACTGCCATTTATTGATGGTAGGCAACGGCGAGTTGGAAACGATTTTGAAACAAAACGCAGCCGGTAACCCCAACATCCATTTTATGGATTTCCAGAACCAAACGTATATGCCGGTACTTTACCAGGCCTGCGATTTATTTTGCCTGCCCAGCAAAGGTCCCAACGAAACCTGGGGACTTGCCGTAAACGAAGCAATGGCCAGCGGCAAGGCTATCTTGGTATCAAACAAAGTAGGCTGCGCAGCAGATTTGGTGCATCCCGGGCAAAACGGCGCCATTTTTAAAAGCGGCGATAAGAGCTCGCTGTTAAATGCCCTGGAAGCACTCACCGGGCAAAAAATAACATTAACTGTATTGGGCAAAAATTCCGGCGAAAAAATAAAAGACTGGAATTTTACGAAAATTGCCGAAGCGATAGAATACCTTGCGGCAAAACCAAAAAATTGATGCAAAAGCATGAACGAAAATAAGGGCTTAGAACGATTTATAGTCCTGTTTATCCCCTGGATATTGGCAAGCATACTCCAGTCGGATGCGCTGTTGTCTTATTGGGTGGCCTGGGGTGGCTCGTTGCTTATATTTTTCCTTACGCTTACCGGCTGGGTTAAGTCGATACCAACCGACAGGCCTATGACCGAGCAGTTGATGCGGCCCATGTTTATCATGCACATTATTTTTGCGGGCTACATGGCGTGTACATCGGTATTTTACATGCTGAATGCCTTGGGTTACGAAAACTTCGTCAAATCGGCGGTAGTGCTTATTGATGCCCAAAAAATAGCGGCTATAGCACAGTGCCAGCGTTATTATTGCCTTGGCCATGCTGCATTCATAACCGGTGTGCTGATTTTTATGAAATACCCTGCCAAAAAGAAATACCGTATAGAAAATACCGTACTGGCCGATTTGCTGATGAAAGTTGCCCTGATTTCTTTGCCGGTATCCAATATACTCATGCGCACTCCCGGGCTTTCGCAGCTTTCATTTCAATTAAGTTCGCTTAGTTTTATAGCAGGCACCTTGGCATTGGCCTTTGCCATACCGCTAAAGAAACCTGCAAACACTATTATTTGTGGGCTGCTGTATGCGTTCAACTTTTACTCGGCCCTGGTATCGGGCTTTAAGGAACCTATTATCATCAGTATACTGGTGTTGGGCCTCTTTTTATATCCAAACTACAAAAAATTTGTGATTATTACGTTCGCACCGCTGCTCTTTTTCTGCTTTATGGTGCTGCCAGCGTACGTTAACAGCTTCAGGGCGGTTGCCTGGTCAGACGATTTGGATACCGATGCTGCAGCACAACAATCCATTGATGTTGCCCTTGATGGCCAAAACGATAACTGGGACTTCCTTACGTTGCGCTTAAGCGAGATAGATATGTTCATCACGTTTACGCAATCTACCCCCTCAACCATACCCTACTACGGCACCAAATTGCTCAGCCAGTCGCTCATTGTGGTGATACCCCGTATATTTTGGCCCAACAAGCCCATTACCGAAGCCCTGGTGATGGAGCGGGTGTACGATGCGGGCGTAGTAAACCGCTTATCCAACGTATCGGCCAAGCCTGCATATATCGTAGATGCCTACCTTTCCGGCGGCGTGCCGGGTATTTTCATAGCCTTATTTGCATACGGCGCGATAGCGCAACTCATATCTATAAAAGCCGAGGAACTCTTCGGCGGGTATATATTGGGCACAGCACTGATATTCAGTGGTTTGTTCCAGATATTCTGGCGCGGGCTTAGCTTCGAGTTTATCATCAACGCCGTATTCTGGAGCTACATAAGCATGCTCATCATTTTCGCGATACTAAAAAAACAACGCATATTACAACCGGTTTAAAAATACTGCACATTACCCCGGCTTATAAACCTGCCTACATTTACGGCGGGCCAACCATGTCTGTAGCTACCTTGTGCGAAGAGCTGGCCAAAGCAGGCGTAGTTATAGAAGTTTTTACCACCACTGCAAACGGTCCCGAAGAACTCCCTGTAGTGCCTGATACTGCATTAATGGTGGATGGCGTTCAGGTTACGTATTTTAAGCGCGTTACTAAAGACCATACCCATTTTTCGCCGGCATTGCTCAAAGCGGTATGGAAACAGGTGCGGGCTTACGATGCGGTACATATACACGCCTGGTGGAATTTGGTATCGGTACTATCAGCAGCCATTGCTATTGCGCGTAAGGTGCCGGTAATCATTTCTCCACGCGGGATGCTTAGCCCCTACTCTTTCAACAACAAGAATATCGGTGCAAAAAGCATCATCCATAAAGTCTTCGGAAAACGCTTGCTGCAAAAAAGCCATATCCACGCCACATCGGCGCACGAGAGCCGGGCGGTTACACAACTGGTGCAGCCGCTTGGCATAACGGCGGTCCCCAATTTTGTGAAGCTGGGCGGTGCTGATATCGTTACCCCCGGCCCACGCGGAGAAGTCCTGAAATTGCTATTCTTTTCGCGCATCGAAGAGAAAAAGGGGTTGGACATACTGATAGCGGCCCTTCGGTTGCTCACAGTACCCTTCCATTTAACCATTGCCGGCAGCGGCGAAGACAGTTACGTAGAAAGTTTAAAGGCACTGGCCGCAGGTTTGGAAGATAAGATAACCTGGGCCGGCTTTTATGGCGAAGATAAATTTATCATGCTGCAACAGCATGATGTAATGGTGCTGCCCTCGCACGACGAGAATTTCGGCAACGTGGTAATTGAAAGCCTGAGCGTAGGCACAGCGGTGTTGATTAGCGAACATGTTGGCCTGGCCGATTACGTACGCGATAACGGCTTCGGCTGGATATGCCAAACCAACGCTGCTTCGGTAGCGGATGCCATAACCGCCATAAGCCTGGAAGATACCGGGCGACTGGAAAAAATAGGAGAAACGGCTCCGGCTGTTATAAGGCACGACTTTACCGGCTACGCATTAACGCAAAAATACATTAACCTTTACCGGCAAATAATAAACGCATGAGCGATTATAAAGAGTACAACTACCAAAGCAGCGCCATAACGCATAACTTTAAGTATATGCTGCAACCGTTGCTCAGCATGCTGGATAAGGATAAGAACCGCTGCATCATAGATTTGGGCTGCGGCAACGGCTACCTGGTAAACTACCTCCTATCCTTAGGATATAATGCCTACGGTACCGATGCATCTGAAAAAGGTATTGCCATTGCCCGCGAGCAAAACGCCGGCAGGTTCTTTGTGCAGGACCTTTCTACTGATAAACTGCCCGAAGGGCTGCAGGGGCTATCTTTCGATACCGTTATCTCTACCGAGGTGATAGAGCACCTTTACGACCCGGAGGGCTTCATAGATTTTTGCAGGCAGGCCCTAAGTCCCGGTGGGGAAATCATTATCTCTACCCCTTACCATGGCTACCTCAAAAACCTGCTCATCAGCCTGGGCAACAAATGGGATAAGCACCTGAACCCGGTTTGGCTTGGTGGGCACATCAAAATGTGGTCGGCCAAAACCTTAAGCGGCCTGCTCACTGCGAAAGGCTTCACCGTAACCCGGTTTGAAGGCTGCGGACGCATTCCGTATATTTGGAAATCGATGATTATTAAAGCCAGGCTCAATTGAATACCCAATATTCAATTATTGTACTCACTTTTAATGAAGAAATTCATTTGCCCCGGCTGCTGGCCTCCATCGCCGGGCTGGATGCTGCTGTTTTTGTGTTGGACTCTTTTAGTACGGACGGCACCGTTAACCTAGCCGAATCGGCAGGTGCTGTAATTTTGCAAAATTCCTTCGAAAATCACCCAAAACAATGGGATTTTGCCCTGAAAAACTTCGATATTAAAACGCCCTGGGTAATTTGCCTGGATGCCGATCAGGTGGTAACGCCTGAGTTGTTTGCACAGCTGCAAAAATTCGATACCAACGATTACGATGGCATGGACGGTATTTACTTCAACCGCAAGAACTTCTTTAAGGGCCGATGGATAAAACATGGCGGTTACTACCCGTTCTACCTGTTAAAGATGATACGCTATGGCAAGGGCTACTCGGACCTGAACGAGAATATGGACCATCGCTTCATCGTACCGGGCAATACCATCATCTGGAAAAAGGGGCACATACTGGAGGAAAACTTAAAGGAAAACAACATCCGTTTCTGGATAGAGAAGCACAACAAATACAGCGACCAACTTGCCGTAGAAGAAACGGAGCGCATACTGGGCATACGCAACCAAACCATTAAACCGCGTTTCTGGGGCTCGCCCGATGAACGTACCGCCTGGCTGAAACAATTATGGTGGCGTTTGCCGCGTTATGTTAGGCCGATGTTGTATTTTACGTACCGCATACTATTCAAATTGGGAATATTGGATGGCCGCACCGGCATCATATTCCATTTTTTGCAGGCCTTTTGGTTTAGGCTTATTGTGGACATAAAAATAGACGAGATTATTAAACAACGGGATGATGCTAAATAAGCTTAGGGAAAATACCGCCTTATGGTTCAGCATTAAGTTTGCGGGCTTGTTCCTGGTGTTTTATTATTTCAATATATTCTATTTTGGCCTTATTTCCCCCGCTAATAACTACAGCGCGTTTTTAGACCACCACCTCAATTATATCGAGTGGCTGCGCTGGCTGCTGTTGCACGCCTGCAGTGCCATCCTCAATGCGTTGGGCTTCACTTCTATAGTGGGCAACAACCAATTACTGGTAGCGGGTCATGGTATCATCGATCTGATATACACCTGCCTGGGGCTTGGCGTAATGAGCTTTTTCGCCGCATTCGTAATCGCCTATCCAAAAAAACTGAAGCCGAAAGTGATATTCCTCATCACTGGGTTGTTTGGCATACAGGTGCTCAACATCATCCGGCTGATGCTGCTGGCCCTCTATTGGAACAAAAGCCGCAACCGCATCATCGATCATCATATTATCTTTGATGTAATCATTTATATCCTTATTGTTGCGGCACTGTACAAATGGGTAAACAATAAAGCCACTAATACCGATGCCGCAAACTAACCTGGCCGTATATAACAACTATCCCTACCATCCGGGGGGCAATGCGTTTAAACGGCTGCTTTGGTATTATGTGAATGCCGTGGTTTTCAAAAGCGCGTTGTTCCCCATCAATGGCTTAAAAACCGGCCTGCTGAAATTATTCGGCGCGCGGCTTGGGAAGGGCGTGGTAGTAAAGCCCGTTGTAAATATCAAATCGCCCTGGTTTTTAACCATAGGCAACCATACCTGGCTAGGCGAAAACGTATGGATAGATAACCTGCTGATGGTAAACATAGGCAGCAACGTGTGCCTTTCGCAAGGGGCTATATTACAAACCGGCAGCCATAATTATAAAAAGAGCACGTTCGATTTGATAACCGGCAGTATTATATTGGAAGATGGCGTATGGATTGGTTGCGGAGCGATTATCAACCAAGGTATTACAGCAGGGAGCCATGCGGTGCTTACCAGTGGCTCGGTTGCTACAAAAAATTTAGAAGCGTATGGAATTTACCAGGGTAACCCCGCAGTAAGGGTACGTACCAGGGAGATTGACGAATGATGTTGAAGAATACTTTTTTACCCTTATGCATTTTTGCACTAATGGCTGCTATGCTGTTGGCGGGCTGCAAAAACAAAACCGCTACCAACAATGCCGACCCACGGGAGGCTAACAGGGTAATAGATAGCCCAAGCATGGCCTATATCAAAAAGTTGGATAAAGAACACAAGGGGGTAGTGTTCGTATTCACTAAAGATTTCCCCGAGTTTAAGAAACTCAGCAACCGCAGCATCATCCTGAAACCCTTAAATCAGGACCTCAGCATCGATTTGAACGAGTACCAGCATAAAGATTTTATGGGCCCCGTTTACATCCTGCTACCCTCCTACTACGTAGGCATCAGGGCATCGGTAATCCTTAAATGTTTCCCGACTTATAAAGGTTTTACCTTTACACAGCCGAGCGACGATTATGTGGTGTATCACACCGATATGAAACGGTAGGTATTACCGGTTTATCTCTTTCCACAGCAGGTCTTTCAGTTCGGTAATATTCTTCTGCGCTACCGACGAAATGAACACGTAAGGGATGCCCTCCGGCACTTCCTTCTCCATCTCTGCCTGCAATTCCTCATCCAGTAAATCGCTTTTGGTAATGGCCAGTACACGTGGTTTGTGCATCAGTTCCTCGTTGTATTCGCTCAATTCATTCAGCAGGATCTCGTATTCTTCTTTTATGGTCCTTGCTGTATCGGCAGGCACCATAAATAGCAGCACCGAGTTGCGTTCGATATGGCGAAGGAAACGGATTCCCAATCCCTTGCCCTGCGATGCACCCTCTATAATACCAGGTATATCGGCCATCACAAACGATTGGTTACCGCGGTAACCAACGATGCCTAAATTAGGCACAAGCGTTGTAAAGGCGTAATCGGCTATCTCCGGCTTAGCGGCAGAAACAACCGAAAGCAGTGTTGATTTCCCCGCATTTGGGAAGCCCACCAAACCAACATCGGCCAGTATTTTTAGTTCGAGGATGTTCCAGTCTTCCTGGCCCTCTTCGCCTGGTTGGGCAAAGCGGGGGGTTTGCCTGGTTGCCGTTTTAAAGTGCCAGTTGCCTAAGCCACCGCGGCCGCCATTGGCTAATATTTTAGTTTCGCCGTCGTGGTTTATCTCGAAAAGGATTTCGCCTGTCTCGGCGTTTTTTGCGATGGTACCAATAGGCACTTCCAGTATTTCGTCGCGCCCGGTTTTGCCGCTACGCTGCGAGCTGCCACCGGCATCGCCATCGCCGGCTATAACATGTTTGCGGAACTTAAGGTGAAGCAGTGTCCACAACTGGGCATTACCTTTAACGATGACGTGCCCGCCACGGCCGCCGTCGCCGCCATCGGGGCCGCCCATAGAGGTTAATATATCCCTGTGCAGATGCGAAGAACCTGCCCCCCCGTGGCCGGAACGGCAGCATATCTTTACGTAATCAACAAAATTCGAACCCTGCGACATAATCTTTTCCTTTAATACGGAAAGTCCGAAAGTTAAGAAACATAAGCTTCCTTCCTTCGGACTTTACCAACTTTCCGACTTACGGACTAATTAATAAGTTTCAATAACGGTAACGATAGCATCGAAAATCTCTTCTACCGTGCCTATACCATTTATGCTTGTATATTTATTTTGACTTTGATAAAAACCGGCAACAGGTGCAGTTTCATCGTTATATACCTTAATGCGCTTGCGTATCACTTCGAGGTTGGCATCATCGGGCCTTCCCGAGCTTTTACCACGCAACAACAGGCGATGTTCCAATTCTTCATCGGTAACCTGTAAGGCTATCATGCCCGATATGGCTGATTCCTTTGAGGAAAGCAAAGCGTCTAATGCTTCTGCCTGTGCTACCGTGCGGGGGAACCCATCAAAAATAAAGCCTTTGGCGTCCTTGTTGGCATCAAGCTTATTACTGATCATTCCAATCACAACCGCGTCAGGAACTAATTTTCCGTCATCCATCAGTTTTTTGGCTTCAAGCCCCAGCTCAGTACCCTGGGCTTTTTCAGCACGCAGTAAATCACCCGTAGACAGATGAATTAAGCCGAACTTCTCAATAAGATTTTGTGATTGAGTACCCTTCCCTGCTCCGGGGGGACCAAACAGTACTAAGTTAAGCATCCCTTATGTTTAAATTAAAAAAGCCTATGAACACTATACTCAAAGGCTTAATTTTTTGGGCACCTGGCGGATGTCGCAGTTCCGGGACAAGTGGTTGATATATGTGCACTTGTAGGGATTCGAACCCCAAACCTTCTCATCCGTAGTGAGATGCTCTATCCAATTGAGCTACAAGTGCATTTTCCGTATCGGGTTTTATATATCGAAACCGATATATTCCCCTTTTTTAACGGACTGCAAAAATAGGATTTTCTTGCATTGAGTGCAAATTTTTTATCAATTACTTCACCTTTTCTGCAATGGCCGCAAAATCGGGCAGGTCGCCTGCGTTTTCAAGTACTTCAGCATAAATGATATTTTGCGCCTCATCTATCACAAAAGCAGCGCGTTTAGATACGCCTTTCATGCCGAAGGCAAAGGTTTCATATAAGGCACCGTAAGCTTCAGAAACATCTTTGTTAAAATCAGATAGCAGCGGGAACTGGTAAGCGTTCTCTTCTTTAAACTTACCCAGGGTGAAAGGCGAATCTACCGATACGCCTAAAATTTGTGCGTTAAGCCCATCGTAATAGCCAAAACTATCGCGCATGGTGCAAAGCTGAGTGGTGCAAACACCGGTAAAAGCCAAAGGGAAAAAGTGTAACACAACTTTCTTGCCTTTAAAATCGGCTAAGGAAACCTCTTTAAGGTCTGATGAAGTGAGTTTGAATTGTGGAGCGACTGTGCCGGTTGTTAAAGCCATGTTGTTTGTTTTTGTGCAAATGAATGACATTTTGCGGAAAGTCCGTTGCTCTCCGATTGAAAAGGTGAAATTTTACAAAAAAATAATTATCCAAAAGTTTGGATATGACAAATATACAGCTACATTTGTAGTGTACTACTTAACTAATACACTATGATACAATTCAACAATTTGTCTTTTGGTTATTCGCGCAAAAAGTTGCTGTACAAAAACCTTTCTCTTTCTATCGAAAATGGAAGCATCTACGGCCTGCTTGGGAAAAATGGTGCCGGTAAGAGTACCCTTCTCAAAAACATGGTAGGCACGCTGTTCCCGGTTGAAGGCAAGGTACTCATAGACGGCATGGAACCAAAAAGCCGCAAGCCGTCGTTCCTACAAACCATTTACTACATCGCCGAAGATGTTTATGTACCTGCACTTACCATAAAACAATATCAAAGCCTGTTTGCGCCGTTTTATCCGCTTTTTGACAAGGAAAGCTTTTATAAATACCTGCTTGAGCTTGAGGTAAGCGTAGATGGCAAGCTAAATAAACTATCCTTTGGGCAGCAAAAAAAGTTTGTGATAGCTTTTGCGCTGGCCTGCAATACCAAGGTACTGTTGATGGATGAGCCAACAAACGGGTTGGATATTCCATCCAAAGCACAGTTCAGAAAACTCATCGCTTCAGTGATGAACGAAGACCGCATTATTTTTATCTCCACCCACCAGATCCGCGACCTGGAGAATATGATAGATAAGGTAATGATTGTAGATAACGGCAACCTGTTGCTGCACTCCTCAATTGCAGATATCGCCGACAAGCTTTGCTTTAAAACCGTAACCGAAATACCTGCAGGCGTAAAAGTGCTTTACTCCGAAAAAATGCTGCGCGGCACATCGGTTATTATAGAGAACGTAGATGGTGAAGACTCGGCGCTTAACCTGGAGCACCTTTTTAACGGCATTACCGAAAACCCGGCAATGGCCAAACAATTATTCCCGATAAATTAATACTAATTACCATGAATGATACTTTTAGCCTCAGCAGATTTGGATTGCTGTTAAAGAAAACCATACTCGAGCGCTCCATGCAAATAATTGGCGCCTTGGTAGCTGTAATGGCATTTACTTTTTTACTTTATACGCTTATACTTTACGCTTTAGATTGGGGCCCGGCGCAAAACCTCGCTTTTATTTGGGGCTTTATTGGTGGCGGGGTGGTTTTATCTTCGGTAGTATTTAGCTACTTTACTACTAATGCGGGTGGGGCAGCCTATCTTACATTGCCTGCCTCCTCGCTGGAGAAATGGCTCTGCGGTATATTGATATCAGGCTTGTTATTCTGCATTGTTTTTTTAAGCTTCTTCCGGCTTATGGATTACACCTTTGTAACGGCCTATCATAACGGGTTAGACCGAACCAGCCCGCTGTACCGTGCCTTGTACAACCATGTGTACTTGTACCCATTTGAAGATAATAATGTATTTGTTAAGGCAACAGTGTTGTACACCAACTTTGTTGGGGCCATGATGGTAGGCACGTTATACTTCAACCGGGTAGCTCTTGTAAAGGTGGCGCTGGTGGTTTGCGGTGTGCTGGCTGTTATCTATTTTTTAAACCTGGCCATTGTTAGCCTATTATTTTCTAATGTCGATATTGCGTTCCCGTACTTTACGGTATTGATAAAAGTAGATTCTGAAGTTGGGAATATCGAGCTTCCGCATTACGCATATGCTATCGCAAATAATTTTCTTCAATACATATTGCCGGGCACTTTGTGGATAACAGCTTATGTAAGGCTAAGGGAAAAAGAAATTTAGAATGGAGTTTAGAGAAAAACAAGCAATTTATTTACAGATAGCAGAATATGTTTGCGAGCAAATATTGCTTAAGCAATGGCCGCTGGAAACAAAAATATTAAGCATTCGCGATCTGGCCATGGCAATGCAAGTGAACCCTAACACGGTTCAGCGTGCCTACGATTTTTTGCAGCAACGCGAAATTATTACCAATAAGCGCGGCGTAGGGTATTTTGTAGAGAATGAAGCCATGCATCGAGTAGTTGCCTTCAGGAAAGAACAATTTTTAGAAAATGAATTGCCCCTATTTTTAAGAAGCATGTATTTGCTGGATATTCCGATGGAAGAAATTGAAACACGTTACGAGAAATTTATTGATGAAACTTTTAAAGAAAAAAAACATGAAGACTAAAATAAGTACGATCATACTGAGGGTATTATTCGCCGTGATGTTGTTAGGTGTCGTAGTGTCCGATCTGGCATTTAAAAACGTGTACGACAAAGTTGATAAAAGCGATACCTATTGGAATTACAACAAGGTGCTGGAACAGCCTTTTAAACACCTGAAGATTGAGGGTGGCAATATCACGCAAATAGTTTTTCAACAAAGCAAACACGCATCGGTAAGGGTGCTCAACTATTGGGACGCCTATAAAAAAGATGTAACGTTTAAGGCTTATGTAAAAAACGACACGCTGCACTTAGTGTTCCCTAACAAATACAAAAATGAGGGCGAAAAAAACTGGATGCAAAACCGGGTGCTGGTACGGTTGTTTGCTCCCGAACTGTTATCTGTAGATGGTGCCGATACCAACTTTGAGCTGCAGAAATTAAGGCAGGCAAACATATCCGTAAATTTAAAAGGAAAATCGCGACTGGAAGTAGAAAGTTATAATCAAAGTTTCGACACACTTCGGATAACACAGGCAGATTCCAGCCAGGTTTTATTTGAAATGGCGCCAGAATTAAAGGGTTCTAAAAACATGCACTTTGGCTACGTAGCAGCAAATCTTAAAGATTATACCATACTAGACATTGGCCACGGATTTGCTGAAAAGGCTGATTTAGCTATTGCTGATAGCTCGGCTATAATTCTTTCGGGGAAATCTTTAAAGGCGATGCATAAGTAATGCGGTGATCTAAGCTACTATGGCACAAAAAATTGGACAAATGGCCTTACTGGTAAAAGACTACAACGAAGCCATTGAATTCTATTGCCAAAAACTCGGGTTCGTTTTATTAGAAGATACCGTTTTAAATGAGGTAAAAAGATGGGTATTGGTGGCTCTACCAAATTCGGATTTCCGTTTGCTGCTGGCGAAGGCGGCGGGAGATGAACAAAAAACCAGGGTTGGAAACCAAACCGGTGGGCGCGTGTTCCTTTTCTTATACACAGACGATTTTTGGCGCGACTACAGGCAGTATCAAAGCGCGGGCATAATGTTCGTTAGAGAACCAAGGGACGAACCGTATGGCACGGTAGCGGTATTTCAAGACCTCTATGGCAATCTGTGGGATTTAATCGAAGAAAAGAAAAAACCATGAAAGCCATCATCATCACCCACCCCGGCGGCCCCGAAGTTTTACGCTCAGCAAATAAGCATTTGGCGAATAATAATTACATTTGTGTATAAAGATTACGCCATGCCCGAAGTAATTATAAAATATAAAAGCGAAAAAGCATTTAAAGCTTTGCAAGATCTTGCTAAGGTGTTCAATATGAGTATTAGTACGCCAGCAAAAACCGTGTCTATTACAACTACAAAAGAGCTTCCGATAACCTATGCTGAACGCCCGGATTTTATGGCTTTAGCTGGTATTTGGGAAGGCAGGGATATCACGTTGGAGGAATTACGGAAAGAAGCTTGGGGGGACCGGATTTGAACCCGGTAATTTGTGATACCAATATTTTCATATCACTATTCAAAAACACCCCTGATACTATCCACGAACTTAACTTAATTGGGAACAATCAGATACTTATGCCAAGTGTTACGGTTATGGAATTGTATCGCGGTATGCGGGACAAAAAAGAAATGGCCGATATGCAAAAGAAAGTTAAGAATTACAACATTTTGCATTTCGACAACGATGTATCCAAGCATGCAATTGAATTGATAAACAGATACAAATTATCCCACAACTTGCAAATTCCCGATGCAATTATCGGTGCAATGAGCGTAATGTACAATGTAGAATTGTTCACCTACAACCTAAAAGACTTTAAGTTCATTCCCGGTTTAAAGCTCTATTCTCCAAAATAGCTGCACTTTATATCTTCAAAACAAACCTGTATTGATGATGTAATTACATGCGAAACAAATTTACACATGAAAGCCATCATCATCACCCGCCCCGGCAGCCCGGAAGTATTACAGCTTGCGGAGCGCCCGATACCCACTTATGCCGCTGGTGAGATTTTGATAAAAGTAATAGCTGCAGGTATAAACCGGCCCGATGTTTTCCAGCGGAAAGGCAACTACCCGCCGCCTGATGGTGCCCCAAAAGACATCCCCGGGTTGGAACTTGCCGGCATAATAGCCGAGGTTGGTGCTGAAGTTAGCCGATGGAAAATAGGCGATAAGGTTTGCGCCCTCGTTATAGGCGGCGCTTATGCCGAATACTGCGCCGCTCCCGAAGGGCAATGCCTTCCCGTTCCTGATAACTTAAGCTTTGCCGAAGCTGCTTCTCTCCCCGAAACCTTCTTTACTGTTTGGAGCAACGTGTTCGACAGAGGCAACCTACAGCCCGGCGAAAGTTTGCTGGTGCACGGTGGCAGCAGCGGCATTGGCGTTACTGCTATACAAATGGCCAAGGCATTGGGCAGCAAAGTTTATGTAACGGCAGGGAGTGATGAGAAATGCAAATTCTGCGAGGCATTGGGCGCAGATAAGGCCATCGAATATAATAAAGAAAATTTCGGCGATACCATCCATCAGCTTACCAATGGCAAAGGCGTAGATGTGATACTTGATATGGTCGGCGGCGATTACGCCGCCAAAAACATACAATGCCTGGCAAACGATGGCCGGCTGGTAATGATAAACGCCATAAAAGGCAACAAGGTAGAAGTCAGCCTATCCGAAGTGATGCGGAAGCGGCTGGTAATAACGGGCTCTATGCTCCGCTCTCGCGAGGTGGCATTCAAGAGCGCCATCGCCGGCAAGCTAGAGGAGCATATCTGGCCGCTACTAGCATCCGGGCAAATAAAACCTGTTATCTACAAAACATTCCCCGCCAATGAAGCCGCCAAAGGCCACGAACTAATGGAAAGCAACGAACATATGGGGAAGATCGTAATCAATTGGCAGTAGGCAGATTTGGTTGGCAGTTTGCAGTTGGTACATATTACTGCCCACTGCAAACTGCTAACTGCAAACTGGTTAAGGGAACTTCACCCCATTATAAGCCGATACGTTCGCCTTAGGGATATTTGATCCGTATTTCGTGTTGATGGCTTTAATAAATTCATTGGCCACAATAGCATAGCCCCTTGGCGTTAGGTGGATCCCATCCAGCGAAAATATCCCCCCGCTGATATAGTTTGAGCTTAGGTTTACTCCATCTATCACTAAACCATTTGCCTTTAAATTATTAAGGAAGGTAAAGGCATCAAACACCGCTAAGCCTTTTGATGCAGCTGCTGCTTTGATGGTGGCATTGTACGAATTTACGCAACCTTTGGTTAAAGCTATTTCATTAGCATCCAGCACATACTGGTTTTCGATAGGCGCGTATGGCGTTAAGCCGTAAGGCACGGTACCAGCCGGCGAACTTACAGGCTGGCCTATTTTGCTGGTAGGGAAAGTCAGTACCACCAAATCAGCTGCGGTAGCAGCACGTGCAGCATAAGTTGTGGTTAAAGTATCGACACGTGCATTGATATATAAAGCGGCAACCGCAGGATTAGCCTTTTGTACGCTGGCTAAAATTGCGCCAACAGTTACGGTAGTAAAGTAAGGCACCGAGGTAACGTCTGGGATAGTTGCTACGGCACCTTTTTGGCCAGTTGCAGTTAGTTTCGATATCGAAAGGTTGTATAGAGCTGTAAATGTTGCTTTATCCGTAAGTACATCTCCGGCACCACCTGTAGAAGCATATAGCAAAGCATCATTACTGCCCAGCCAGTTGGTGAAGAACGTAAAAGGCTTGGCGGTGGCAAAATCTATGTATGTAGTAGAATTTGTACCTGCGTTGCCCGGCAACATCCTTTCAAAATAGCCGTTCAGGTTACCGTAAGGGGCATAGGTTATTTGCTGTATTTTAACGCCAGGCACACCGTAGTTGTTTATTTCGCCGGTGTATTTGGTGTATAAAACCACCGTACCGAAACCCGGTATGGTGGCCGTCCCTCTCACCGCAAGGTTGGTGGTAACCGGCGCAGTAATGGGCGAGCCGGTGGCAGTAAAGCCCATTAGTTTGATGTAACCCGAACCGTTCGATTGATCGGCGTTGAACAATGGCTGCGCAAAGGCACCGCCGCCCACCTGTGCCATTTGCTTGGCAATGATGCTTGGATATGAATTTAGTTGCCCTTCCAGATATAAACCCCCATCAGCGTACCCTGCGGTTAAGGAGTTACCTACAGAAATATAACGGCTAAAATCTGCCGCGCCTGACGTTGGTTTGGGAACGTCTACTGATGGTTTGCAGGAAGCGAGCAACAGCAAGCCCGCAGATATGTATATGTAATTTTTTATCGATTTCATGTGCTTAGATACTATAGGTTACCAATGATAAGAAAGGGCCACGCCGGGGATGTACACATTGCTGTGGAACGTTCCGGATAATTGCGTTTCGATATTGGTTTGGGTGCGGGTAAACAGGTGCTCAAACTCAAAGGAAAGATCGATATCCAAACGTTTGGCCAGTTTGTAACCTACGCCACCGGTAAGATAGTAACGGTTGGCATCGGGCACCTCGGGGGTTACATAGCCATCCTTAACAGGCGTGGTAGCATAACCGCCGCCAAAACGCAGGGCCAGTTTATTGCTGTACTTGTACTCGGCACCTGTACGCAGCGCAAACGCGTTCTCGTAGTTACGTGGCGAATAAGTGTCTGCAAGTGTTGAAGTGTTGGCAGCATAATCAAATTCCAGCGCTTTAAAGCTGCTCCAGCCCACAAAGTTCGCATCGAAACCAACGGTCCATTTTTGGGTTGGATAAAAGCCGAGGCCCAATGAGAATGTTCCCGGCAACGGTATGCCCGAGCTGAAGGTATTAGGCTGCGGGAAGTTTGCCTGTACCGATGATGGCACGGTAAATACTGCATCGCCGTTTTTTAGTTTGGTATTCACCTTAGAGCGGTAATCAAGCCCCGCTGTAAACGATTTTGTTTTCAGGAAGAGCCCGGCATTCCAGCCGTAACCTTTGCCTGTACCTTCCAGTTTCGCCTGGCCGGGGTTTCCGTTAGCATCTGCCAATGGTATCGCCCTCCTCAAGTCAACACTGGCATGGTTGTAAACAAAGCCTGCGCCGATGCTTAAAGCATTGGTTAATTTGTAGCTAAAAGTTGGTTGGATAAATATTGCTTTCAGGTCCAGGCTCTGCACCGAATATTTACCGGCCCAGGTGGTACCCCAATCGGTAAGGCCGCCAAATGGCGTATAAACGCCAAGGCCAAATTTCCAGTTAGCCGATTTTGGCCCCCAAACCGCGTAAGCCTGTATAGGCGTAGCTACGCGGTCTTTAGTAAAATATTTGTCGTTGGTACCCGATGGGTTGAAGCCGGATTTAAACCATAGCGGGCTGATACCGGCAGAAACTGAATTTTGGGGCAACATAGCAACCGCGCCCGGGTTAAAGAAAATAGAGGCCCCATCCTGCAGCAGACCGGTGCCCGTATGGCCCATGCCTATCTGTTTCTGGCCGCCCAGGTTCACCTGGAAACCCTGCGAATAAGCAAAAACAGGGACACACCACATCAATAGCAGTAAAAGTTTTTTCATTAATTAAGAATTTGCGTACAGAAAATTTGGTTTATAATTGGGCGTCAAACTTACAGAAATAGTATTAATAAAAACACCAAAAAAATCTTACCATAACTATTTAAATATTTGGCAATAAACCTTAACTTTGCGCCTCTGAAATAGTGCCTTTATTTGATAAAAGGGGTTCCGTTTCATTTTAAATTTCTTTAAAACACCAGGTAATATATGCCAAACATTGGAAAAATATCAAGGATCATCGGTCCGGTAGTTGACGTAAGTTTCGCTAATGACGCACATCTTCCTAAGATTTACGATGCGCTTGAGATCACTAAAGACAACGGACAAAAAATCATTTTAGAAGTTCAGCAGCACTTAGGCGAAGACCGTGTGCGCGCAATTGCGATGGACTCTACCGACGGTTTACTGCGCGGTATGAATGTTTTAGATACCGAAGCTGCTATCAAAATGCCGGTTGGCGATGCCATTAAAGGCCGTGTATTTAACGTAGTTGGTGATGCTATCGATGGTATCCCTAACCTTGACAAAACCAATGGTCGCCCTATCCACAACACGCCTCCGCGTTTTGAGGACCTATCAACCGAAACTGAAGCCCTGTTTACAGGTATCAAAGTTATCGACCTTTTGGAGCCTTATGTAAAAGGTGGTAAAATTGGTTTGTTTGGTGGTGCCGGTGTAGGCAAAACAGTATTAATTCAAGAGCTGATCAACAACATCGCGAAAGCTTATGCAGGTTTATCTGTATTTGCAGGCGTAGGCGAGCGTACCCGTGAAGGTAACGACTTATTGCGCGAGATGCTTGAATCGGGCATTATAAAATATGGCGATGCGTTTATGCACTCCATGGAAGCTGGCGGCTGGGATTTGACAAAAATCGACGCTGAAGCTTTGAAAGAATCAAAAGCAACCTTCGTTTTCGGCCAGATGAACGAGCCCCCAGGTGCACGTGCACGTGTGGCGCTATCAGGTCTTACCCTTGCAGAGTACTTCCGCGATGGTGACGAAGAAGGCAAAGGCCGCGATATCCTTTTCTTTATCGATAACATCTTCCGCTTTACCCAGGCAGGTTCTGAGGTATCGGCTTTGTTAGGTCGTATGCCATCTGCGGTAGGTTACCAGCCAACTTTGGCAACCGAGATGGGTACCATGCAGGAGCGTATTACTTCTACAAAACGTGGTTCAATTACATCTGTACAGGCCGTTTACGTACCTGCGGATGACTTGACCGACCCTGCACCGGCAACAACATTTGCCCACTTAGATGCTACAACCGTACTTTCGCGTAAAATTGCCGAGCTTGGTATATACCCTGCGGTGGATCCACTGGATTCTACCTCACGTATCCTTAGCGCAGCTATCCTGGGCGATGAGCATTACAACACTGCTCAACGTGTTAAAGAAACCTTACAGCGTTACAAAGAACTTCAGGATATCATCGCCATCTTAGGTATGGACGAGCTTTCTGAAGAAGATAAATTAACCGTGTCTCGTGCACGCCGTGTTCAGCGTTTCCTTTCTCAGCCATTCTTCGTGGCAGAGCAGTTCACCGGTTTACAAGGTGTATTGGTTGATATCAAAGATACCATCAAAGGTTTCAACATGATTATGGATGGCGAAGTAGATGAGTACCCTGAGGCAGCATTCAACCTTGTGGGCAGCATCGAAGACGCTATTGAAAAAGGCAAGAAATTATTAGCAGAAGCTAATAATTAATAGAATCAAGAAATAAGAATCAAGAATCAGGACAGGAAAAAAATCTTGCATCTTGACTCTTGATTCTTGAATCTAACACAACATGACATTAGAAATCCTTACTCCTGATAAAAAAGTTTTCGAAGGTGAAGCTACTTCGGTAAGCCTGCCCGGTACTTTAGGCTCTTTCGAGATACTGAATAACCACGCGCCTATCATCTCTACCCTTAACGACGGCAAATTGGTTGTAAGGGAAGGCGGTAAAGAAGATACCTTTTTTATTAAAGGCGGCGTAGTAGAAGCTTTAAACAATAAAGTAACTGTACTTGCAGAAGGCATTACCCATAAGTAATCGTTTTTCACACTGATATTGAAAAGGCCCGGATTTATGTTCGGGCCTTTTTTGTGGGGTGCTTTTTTTGTGCTATGCTCAAAAAAAAGTAGCTTTGTTTAAAGGGTATAACATTATGACTACATTAACCATGCGGCAAAAATTAATGAGTTATCTGGCGGATGCAGAGGACAACAAAGTAAAAGCTATTTATACTTTATTAGAAAGAGATATCGATGAAGAAGATGCCTTTCTATTGTCTGAAGAACAATTCGACATTTTAGAGCATGAGCAAGAATTACATTTAACAGGCAAAACCAAATCTTACACCCGAGACGAGGCTATGCAAATAATTAGAAGGCAACGAGAATTGTAATGCCTCAATTGATTATAAAACCCCGGGCAATCAAAATGGCTCAGGAGGCATACGATTGGTACGAAGAACAGCAACAAGGATTAGGCGAATTATTTTTAAAGGAATTGCAGCGCTGTTTCGATAAAATTGAAGACTGGCCATTGTTATATGCAAAAATCAAAAAAGACTTTCGTCAGATAGTTTTACAGACCTTCCCTTATGTTATTGTATTTGAAATTATAGAGCGTGACGTAATAGTTTACGCCGTCTTTCATACCAGCCGAAGTCCCCGCAAAAAATTCAGAAGATAGGTTGACAACTATATAAAAAAGGCACGGGCATCAATGTCTGGATCTCTTTTCTGCCGGTTCGATTTCACCTGGCGGTTTAACAAACCTGCTTTTCCCTCAATCAAATTAGCGCATAAATTGCCAATAGCAACAGAACGAACATCAACCCTGCCATTTGCTGTCCTGCCCGCTCCATGCCTTTTTTGAATTCATCCTCCTTGTCATACTCCATATAGTAAATACTCCTGAAAGAATAAGCTTTAGCCCCCGGGCGGATTATTTGCTTGAAGTATCCCAATGTAAAAAGCACGCAAACACCTATAAGCCTAAAGAGGCTAGCTATCCAGCTATCGAAAATCAGGTGCAGCATACTGTCGGTATTATTGAATGATCGCCATCTTTATCAACTCGTATGGTCACACACAATCTTCCACTGACCATCAATCTTCCTGAACCATAACGTAAAATACCCACCGGGTGCGTCTTTCTCTCGTTTGAGGCTCCAGGCACCCATTACAAAGGCATCGTTCTTACCCAGCAGCTCTATCTTATCCAGCCTAAAGGTAAGCTCGCCCATTGCAGCTTTATCGGGGTAGCCCTTTTTATAGTTATCCAGCGTAACCTGCCAGCCGTAAGCCGGGCCACGCTTGCCAATGAACATTAATGAATCAGACTTCCAGTAGCCTTGCATAAAGCCCTCCAGGTCGCCTTTGCTCCAGGCGGTTTGCTGGTCGGCCATTAGTTTGGCGATGGCTTGCTTATCTTTATTTTGCGCTATAGCGAAGCAGGAACACAGAAGCAGGAGAAAAGAGAAGAGAATTTGCTTTTTCATTCAACTAATATAACGCTTCCGAACCATGATTAAAAGATAACACGATTAAAGGATTTAAGGATTGACAGGATTAAAATCAATCCAGCTGTCCTTTTTCTGAACCATGATTTGCTTGTTTAAGGGATACCCCGATAAAATTTCGCAATCGGAATAGTCCCATAATCCGGTAATCAAGCAAATCATGGTTCAGGCAATTAAAAAAATCCCGTCAAATCCTTCAATCGCTAAATCGTGTCAAAAAATATTTTAGCTTTATGCTTTCATCTTTCAGCCCTCAATCAATTTATGAACAAACAAATCTTGTGCTACGGCGAAGTTTTATGGGATGCCTTTGGCGATGTTAAAAAAGCGGGCGGTGCTCCTATGAACGTAGCACGCCACCTGGTGCAGCAAGGCAACAATGTATGGTTTGCCAGCAGCGTAGGCACCGATGCCTCGGGCAATGAGCTAACGGGCTTCCTTCAGGAGAATGGCCTTTTCAGCGATTTGATACAGCGCGACGAAAAGCTGCCTACCTGTGAAGTAACTGTACAGCTGGATGAAAATAACACCGCCACGTACATTATCCCGCAACCTGTATCCTGGGATAATATAGGCTTTACCGAACCTTTAGAAGCTACATCTAAAAAAGTAGGCGCCATCGTTTTTGGCAGCCTGGCCTGCCGCGAGCAAGCTTCTTTCGAAACCCTGCTCAACGTGCTTGATGAGAGCGACGCGCTTAAAATATTCGATGTGAACCTGCGCCCGCCGCATTTTACCATGAACACCATCGAAACGCTGGCTGCCCGTGCCGACGTAATCAAAATGAACGAAGAAGAAGCCGAGTTGCTTATACACGGCAGCAGCGGCGACCTGAAACAAAAGATAGAGGAGTTCCAAAGCAAGTTCCACACTAAAATCATTTGCGTAACCCGCGGCGAGCATGGTGCCATCATTTGGAACGATTACCAATATTACGAGCACCCCGGCTGCAAAGTTTGCGTGGTGGATACCGTTGGGGCGGGCGATTCGTTCCTGGCAACGTTTATTACGGGCTTGCTTAACGGCACCCCCATGCAAGCCCTGCTTGAAAAATCCTGCGCGGTAGGTGCCTATGTAACCACCCAGCGCGGCGCTAACCCGGTTTATAATGTTGATGAGGTGGTAGCACAGTTTTCGTAAGATAATAGCTCAGGTGCCATTTACAAATGAAACGAAGGCGTAACAGGGTCCAAAAATTTGTAGAAGATTTATTTGCCCGGCGATTTGACATTAATGGTGAAAAGCAAGTTACCATGAGAGAGTTCGTTGATGACCTTGCTATATTCCCAGAGTCAGAAGCTATGACCGGCGTTGAGCTAAGTGATACGGGTGGTTTAGAAATTGGCGAATCGCTAACTATACGTTCGATGAAAATTAAACGCATATCATAGCCGAACTACCCAGCGCGGTGCCAACCCGGTTTATAATGTTGATGAAGTGGTAGCGCAGTTTTCATAACGTGTGGGCTTGATACAATATAAGTCATTTTATGTTTTGATTTTCAGTTAGTTACAGATTCACCCGAGATAAATAACAAAATCTATAGGAATTGTAGTTTTTATAGCTACTTTTGTGATATAATCGTTCTTTAAAAATACTTATCCAGAAAGACAGAGGGAAAGGCCCTATGATGTCTTAGCAACCTGTACCGGCTTCGCGCCTGGTGTAAGGTGCTAATTCCTGCTCCGCCAATGCGGAGACAGATAAGCTGATTTAAAAGACAAACGGCGTTCGTAATGATGCCGTTATCTGCCGGCGGCTCCCCTTTCTTCCTCAAATTTTATTGGATAAGTTTTTACTATTGATTAACCGATAGCGTAATATTGCTATAAAAAATATTAAAATTAAAACTTACAACTATGAGCTTACGAATTGGCGATGAGGCCCCAAACTTTAAAGCACAAACATCCCTTGGCGACATTGATTTTTACGAATACCTGGGCGATAGCTGGGGCGTATTATTCTCCCACCCTGCAGATTACACCCCTGTTTGCACCACCGAACTAGGCAAAACAGCATCTCTTAAAGATGAGTTTGAGAAACGTAACGTAAAAGTTATTGCGCTGAGCACGGATAACACCGAATCGCACAAGGGGTGGATAAACGATATCAACGAAACCCAGGGCGTGGAAGTGACCTTCCCAATTATTGGCGACGAAAGCCGCGAGATATCCCTCGCTTATGACATGATACACCCCAACGCATCGCTTACGGCTACCGTGCGCTCGTTGTTCATCATCGGCCCCGATAAAAAGATAAAACTGATCATCAGCTACCCCGCATCAACCGGCCGCAACTTCCAGGAGATACTGCGCGTGATCGATTCGCTGCAGCTTACTGCTTACCACAGCGTAGCCACCCCGGCCGATTGGAAAGATGGCGAGCAGGTAGTGGTGCTGCCATCCATCAAAACAGAGGATATCCCCGCCAAGTTCCCCAAGGGCTTTGTAGAGGTGAAACCCTACTTACGCTTAACACCACAGCCGAATAAATAACAGGAAAAGCATAAAGTCGCGTGGCCGAGAGGATAGGCATAGGTCTGCAAAACCTTCAACGGTAGTTCGAATCTACCCGCGGCGTCAAATAAAAAGTGGATAATTTAGTTTTCAGAAAGCGACGGGCTGGGGAGCCTGTCGCTTTTTTATGGTTTGCCTCGCCAAACTTGATTTAAAGCCGGCAATACCCCAAATTTGAAGCATCGGTAACACACCAAACCATGGCAATAGAAATAAGGAAAGCCATCCCGGCAGATTACGATGGCATCTGGGAAATATTCTCGACAGTAATACAATCCGGCGATACCTACGCATTCGACCCCGAAACCACACGCGACGGCATGATGGAATACTGGCTTGCACCCAATATGCAAACTTTTGCAGCGATCGAGGATGGCCGGGTTGTGGGGACTTACTACCTTAAGCCTAACCAGCCTGGCCTGGGCAACCATACGGGCAATTGCGGTTATATGGTGCATCCCGGCGCAAGGGAAAAAGGCGTAGGCGGCATGCTTTGCCGGCATTCTGTAGACACGGCCACGGAAGCGGGGTACGTGGGTATCCAGTTCAACTTCGTGGTATCAACCAATGCAACGGCGGTAAAGCTTTGGCAAAAACAGGGGTTTTCCATCATCGGAACAACGCCAAACGGTTTTCGGCATCAGCAATTAGGTTTGGTAGACACCTATATTATGTATCGAGCGCTATAGGATATGTGCATCACCTGCATCATTTTTCCTTACGCACCAGGTGGTCATGCATCGCAGGTTTTGTACGTTGGTGGTTTTTATCGGCTCGAATAGCTTCCCGCCGAGTACCTGGGTGTATTCCAATAATATTTGTTCGTTTACCAGGAAACGCTCGCTGCCATCGGGCAGCAAGTAGCGGCTATTGCCCTGCGGTATAACCAAGTTTTCTATGCCTATATCCGATGCCAGTCGCGCAAACAAGAAGCCGCCGGGCCTTAGCACACGCCACATGGAGCGCAGCATGGCATCGAAATGGTTGCTATCCTGCGCAAAGTGCAAAACCGCGCTGCAGATAACCAAATCAAAGGAGGCATCGGCGAAAGGCAAATCCTCCGCCGGGCAGCAAGTAAAATTCCCTGCGGAATTAGCCGGGGCAAGCATTGCTGATAAGGCCTTTGCCCCGGTCAATGCATCCGGGTTTGGGTCGATACCGTAAACCTCAAAGCCGTTCTGCAAAAAGTAAACAATGTTGCGCCCGCCGCCACAGCCCACATCCAGCACCTTATGGCAGCCGTCGAAGCGCCCTTTCAGTAGCTGGTCGAACAGGTAGATATCGATATTGCCGTATAGTTGTTGCAGGTTGTTTTGCATAAGGTAAAGGTAGTGTTTGTCTGAACCGAAAGATGTGCAGATTTCAGATTTCAAATGTGCAGATGAAACATCACCACAGCATTACTGATTTTGTCAATCAAGGGAGCATCAGAATTTGCACATCTACATGCCTTTCTTACCCATTTGCACATCTGAAATCTGCACATCTGCATATTTAGCCGCTCATTTGCACATCTGAAATCTGCACATCTGCACATTTAGCCGCTCATTTTTATTATTTTCGTGCCCGCACATGCGCAATTAATAAAATGGACTATCAATTTAAGGATATAGAGAAAAAGTGGCAACAGTTTTGGGCCGATAACCACACCTTTAAAGCCGAAAATAAAACCGACAAACCCAAGTACTACGTGCTGGATATGTTCCCTTACCCAAGTGGGGCCGGGCTGCATGTGGGCCATCCGCTGGGCTATATAGCTTCTGATATTTTTGCGCGTTACAAACGCCTTAAGGGCTTTAACGTGTTGCATCCTATGGGGTACGACAGCTTTGGCCTGCCGGCCGAGCAATACGCCATACAAACCGGACAGCACCCTGCGGTGACCACCGAAGATAATATTGCCACCTACCGCCGCCAGCTGGACCAGATAGGTTTCTCGTTCGACTGGAGTCGCGAAGTGCGCACCAGCGAAGCTGGTTATTATAAATGGACGCAGTGGATATTTATGCAGCTGTTCAACAGCTGGTATAATAAAGATGCGGATAAAGCGGCATCGATTGACGACCTAATTGCGCATTTTGAAAGCAAAGGCAGCGCGGGCATCAACGCCGTTTGCGATGAAGAGATATTGAGCTTTACCGCCGAGGAGTGGAAAGCATTCACCGAACAGGAGCAACAAGCAGAACTGTTGAAATACCGCCTCACCTACCTGCGAGAAAGTACCGTAAACTGGTGTGCCGCTTTGGGCACTGTGTTGGCAAACGACGAGGTAAAAGACGGCTTTAGCGAGCGCGGCGGCTACCCTGTTGAGCAAAAGAAAATGATGCAGTGGAGCATGCGCATCACCGCATACGCCCAGCGCTTGTTGGATGGTTTGGACACCATTGACTGGCCGGAACCCTTGAAAGAAATGCAGCGCAACTGGATAGGCAAAAGCGTTGGGGCGAGTGTGAAGTTCCCCTTGGATAAATCTGCCCACCTCGCAGAGCTTGATACTAATTACATCGAAGTATTTACCACGAGGGTTGATACCATTTTCGGCGTAACCTTTATGGCAATAGCACCCGAGCATGAATTGGTTGCTGCTTTAACCACGCCCGGGCAGAAAAAAGATATAGAGGAATACATTGCCAAAACCAAAAAGAAAAGCGAGCTTGATCGTATGGCCGATACAAAAACCGTATCGGGCGCATTTACGGGCAGCTATGTATTGAACCCACTGAACGGTGAGAAGATACAGCTATGGATTGCTGATTACGTGCTTGCCGGTTACGGCACAGGCGCTGTAATGGCCGTACCAAGCGGCGACCAGCGCGATTATTTGTTCGCGAAGCATTTTGATTTGCCGATAGTGCAAATTCTCGACACACAAAACATCGAACTTGAAGCTGATCCTACCAAGGAAGGCAAATATGTAAATTCTGATTTTGTTAATGGCTTAGATTACAAAGATGCGACTTACGCTATTATTAAGACATTGGAAGGACTAAAATTGGGCAAAGCAAAGGTAAACTTCAGGATGCGGGATGCCATTTTTGGCCGCCAACGCTACTGGGGCGAACCCGTTCCGGTTTACTTTAAGGATGGCTTGCCCTACTTAATTGATGAAAGCGAGTTGCCATTGATATTGCCCGAGATTGATAAATACTTACCTACGGAAACAGGCGAGCCGCCATTAGCACGTGCCACCGACTGGAAACACCCTGAAGGTGAATACGAACTAAGCACCATGCCCGGCTGGGCGGGCAGCAGTTGGTATTGGTACCGCTATATGGATGCCCAAAACAATGAGGAGTTTGCATCTGCAGAAGCCATTGAATACTGGAAAGCAGTCGACCTTTACATTGGCGGGAGTGAACACGCTACCGGCCACTTGCTGTACAGCCGTTTCTGGAACAAGTTTTTAAAGGATATCGGCAAGACGCCCGAGGAAGAGCCGTTTAAAAAGCTGATTAACCAGGGGATGATACAGGGCCGGAGTAACTTTGTGTATCGCTTAGTACTTGATTATAGAGATGATACCGTTGAGATGTATTATTTATCAAAAAACCTTTTTGATAAATTTAGAGATTTAACATCGGGTAAGGATAAGGATAAAAATTTAAACGAAACCGTAGAAATAGCGCTGAACGCTTTAAACATAAAAATAACACTGAAAGGTAGGCTTTCATCATTTTCGAGTTATGGACTTCCCGTCGACGTAAATATTGTTACTAAGGACGTTTTAGATATTAACAAATTTCGAGAGTGGCGTAAAGAATATAATGAAGCGATAATTATATTGGAAGATAAGTCAATTTCTTACCCTCACGATGAGAATCGAGCCATATATATTTGTGGTTGGGAAGTCGAAAAAATGTCGAAATCCAAGTACAACGTTGTTAACCCTGACGATTTGATTGAGCGTTACGGCGCAGATACCTTGCGCATGTACGAAATGTTCCTTGGCCCACTGGAGCAAAGCAAGCCATGGAATACCAACGGCATTGAAGGTGTGTTTAAATTCCTGCGTAAATTCTGGAGGCTTTTCCACGATGCGGATTGGAATTTTAACGTAAGCAATGCCGAGCCAAGCAAAGCAGAGCTAAAATCCTTGCATAAGATTATCCAGAAGGTAGAGCAGGATGTAGAGCGTTTCTCGTTCAATACCTCCGTATCCAGCTTTATGATTGCGGTGAATGAATTAACCGACCTGAAATGTAACAAACGCGCCATCCTGCAAGATTTAGTGATCACGCTGGAACCCTATGCGCCGCATATTTGCGAGGAGCTTTGGGTTTTGCTGGGTAACCCGGCAGGTACCATATCTTACGCCGCATACCCTAAATTCAACCCGGCCTATTTGGTAGAGGATGAGTTTAGCTACCCTATATCCATTAACGGTAAAATGAAAACCAATATCCCGCTATCGTTAAGCCTCGGCAACGAGGAGATTGAGGCCACCATACGCGCGCATGCGGATGTGTTAAAATACCTGGATGGCAAAGAGCCTAAAAAGGTCATCGTGGTAAAAGGCAGGATAGTGAATATCGTGGCATAAAAGCGTCTGAACCGGGATTTTTCGCGGATGTTTATTTTTAACGGTGCTCAAGAAGGCTTTGCCGTTAAGCAGATTCATACGATTTATAGGATTTTGATTCTATTTTTTAAAATCGGAAAAATCCTTTAAATCCGTTTAATCCCGGTTCAGTTCAGACAAATATCATACAGCCCCGTAACCGTTTGCATTAGCAGGCAGTTATGGGGCTGTTTGCTGTCCGGTCCGCATGCCATTACCCGCAGCCTTTGCGTATTCAATACACTAAGTAACCTATGCCCGCACCTGTCACCACCCCACTGAGGGCCTTTTTACTTGTCGTTTATACAGCCATTTTTACGCCCTGCTTATTTCATCGCCTTTTATCAAAAAAAAGCTACCAAGCCCTAAAAATCAGTTCAAAACACTAATAACGGGCCTTTTTATAGCTGAAATTAATCTATTATTTATTTTTTATTAATGAACGCCTATTCTTTTGTAGCATAATATTAAACCAATTATCGCGCTTGCAGCCCCACCATTGGCAGCAGGCGATGTATCAAACCAACTATACAACTATGTACAATTACGACCTTAACCCCCCGTAAGTAAATTGCTGCACGCACAATTTATTGCCCCAGCCAGGCAAACCAACCCAATCAATCCTAAACATTAACGAGAAAAATATGAAAAAATTAAAATACTTAATTGTACTTCTCCTCCTTTCACCGCTTAGTTTGTTAGCCCAGCAAACTACTATTAGCGGGAAAGTGACAGACCTTGCCGACGGGGCCACACTTCCGGGGGTAAGTGTAAAAGTAAAGGGCACCACAACAGGTATCGTTACCGATTTGAATGGTAAATATACCATCACCGTGCCCAGCACCAGCGCTGTGCTGCAGTTTACTTATATAGGTTACACCACCCAGGAGATTCGGGTAAGCGATCTTAAAGACGGAACGGTTGCACTAAAAACCAGCAACAATAACCTCGATGAGGTTGTTGTGGTGGGTTACGCCACACAAAAACGCGAAACCATCACCGGTTCGGTATCTACCCTAAAAAGCAAAGAACTGGTACTTACCAAAAACGAAAGCGTTGTAAACATGCTTAGCGGTAAAATACCCGGTGTACGTATTGTACAACGTACATCAGAGCCCGGCGGTTATGCCAACAACTTAAACATCCGCGGCTTTCAAACAGCGCCTTTAATCGTAATAGACGGGGTGATCAGCGGAAATGATCAGGCAATTTTAGGCCGTATGGACCCTAACGAGATAGAGAACTTATCGGTACTGAAAGATGCTGCGGCCTCTATCTACGGTATTCGTGCATCTGGTGGTGTTATTTTGGTTACAACCAAAAAAGGCAACAAATCGGGCAAATTCGATCTTAACTATTCGGTTAACCAGCAATACCAACAATTCGTTGGCATGCCAGAAGGCGTTGGCGCGGTTGATTTTATGCTGCTCACCAACGAAAAAGGCAAACACAACTTTGATAACAACTTTGTAAGTGTTGCCCCCCCGGTTTATTCATACGCCGATATTCAACCATACCTGGATGGCACCCGCAAATCATCAGACTGGATTGGCCAGGCCTTTAAAGAATGGGCGCCGCAAATACAGCACAACCTCAACATCAACGGGGGTACCGAAAAGATAAGCTACTTCTTCAACTTCGGTTACCAGAAACAGGATGGTGTGTTTAAATCGGGCGATATTAACTACAACAAATATAACTTCCGCTCAAACGTTACCATGAACATTGCCAAAGGCCTAACCGGCCAGGTGCTTGCCAGTGGTTGGATGGATGAAAAAAATCAACCCTACCAGGATCAGTGGACCATCTACAAATACGCATGGAACCAAATCCCTATCAAGCAGATTTTCGCTAACGATAACCCGCTGTACCCTGCCGTTATAGACGATAACATGAACCCCGGTGTAGTAACTGACTCAGATAAGGGCGGCTTCCGCAAGTTCAAGAAAAAGAACTTTACCGGTCAGATGAACCTGCAGTACCAGATACCCGGCGTTCCCGGCTTATCCGCCAAAGCGTTGTTCAACCTTGATTATGGTAACGATGACAATAACATCATCCGCCGTTCGTACACGCTTTATACCTACAAAGCCGATAACGACAGCTACATACCAACCATAGCACAGAGCCCATCGCAAATACACCGCGAGTACTACACCAGGCAAAACACGCAAAGCCAATTATCATTAAACTATGTAAACACATTTTTTACAGATCATAACGTATCGGCTGCCTTAGTTTACGAACAAAGCCACCAAACAGGTGACGACTTTTACGCACAGCGCGATACCGAGCTCCCTATCGATTACCTTTTTGGCGGTTTAGCCAACAACGCCCAGCAAGGCGGTATGTACACCGGCGGCTTGTATGATATTGGCACCCGCAGTATCATAGGTCGTTTTAATTACGATTACAAAGGAAAGTACCTGGCCGAGTTCATTTTCCGTCGTGATGGTTCTAACAAATACCAGCCGGGGCCAGATCAGTGGGGATTTTTCCCGGGCGTATCACTGGGCTGGGTTGTTACCAAAGAGCCGTTCTTTCGTCAACTGGTATCAGAAAACATAATTACGAGCTTAAAGTTACGAGCATCATGGGGCCAAACCGGTGATGAGCGCGGTAACCCTTTCAACTATGTTAACGGGTACAACTACCCGGTAGGCTCTTATATATTTGGCAGTGGCGCGGTTAACGGCGCTACGCAAAAATTGGGTAACGCCGGCCTAAGCTGGGCTGTAAACACCAAAAAGAACATCGCGGTAGACTTTACCTTGTTCGGAGGTTCTGTTGATGGCAGCTTCGAAGTATTCCGCAGCGACCGTACCGGCTTAGAGGCTACCCCTGCTACCGCCCTGCCTGGTACCGTAGGTGCCGATGTACCACAGATAAACTTTAACAGCGATAGGGTACAGGGTTTAGATTTCAACATTGCTTACCACCAAAAATTTGGCCAGGTAGGATTGAACCTTGCAGCTAACGTGAGCGCCACCCGTGGACAGCGTCGCACCATTTTACAGGGCAACTTTGGCAATGCTTACGAAAACTGGAAAAACAACCAGGCAAACCGGTACACCAATATATGGTGGGGCCCTACTTACGAAGGCCAGTTCACCAACTACGATCAAATTTACAACTATCCTGTAAACACCGGTGGTGGCAACAACGGCGTAGTTCCCGGCGATTACTATTACCAGGACTGGAACGAAGATGGCCAGATAGATGGCAAGGATGATCACCCTATTGCTACACAGGATATCCCGCTTTATAACTACGGCCTAAACATTGGCGTAAACTACAAAAGTTTCGATATCAATGTTCTTTTGCAAGGTGCCAGTGGCATATACGTACAATACGGCGAACAGTTTGCGTCTCCGCTGATGTACAACCGCAGCGCGTTAACCCGTTTCCTGGATAGCTGGCACACCGCCGACCCAACAGCCAACATTTACGACCCTAACACCGTTTGGGTATCCGGTTTTTACCCTGCAATGGGTTCGCCTGATGCAAAAGGCACCAAGGCCATACAGAATGCGAGTTACCTGCGGGTAAAATCGCTTGAACTGGGCTACACCCTGCCAACAAACCTTTTGAAACGCGTAGGTGTGAAAAGGCTGAGGGTTTATGCAAACAGCTACAACCTGTTCACCTTTACCAGCCTTAAGAACTACGACCCTGAGCACCAGGGCCCAAGGCCGGGCGAAGATTTCGGCGTGGCCTTAGGCGGGTACACCTACCCAATGAACAGAACATTTAACCTGGGCGCAAACATCTCCTTTTAATTATTTGACATATGAAAATTATACATAAAATAATCACAGCGGTAGCTATCTGCGCGGGGGTGTCAGTAACCTCGTGCCAAAAATTAGATATCCCGCCAACCAATATCGTGGGCGCTGATGTTATCTTCGGCAGCGAAGCGGGGGTTAACTCTTTCCTGGCTACCGTGTACCGCGGTCTGCCCATCGAAGATTTCAAATACCGTCCCGATGGTGGTTTCCGCAATGGCGGTAACGATTGGGAGAACTTTTATAACTCCGCATCGGTAACGGGCGAAGAAGTGGGGCCTTTCGGCGGTTTCGATATTGGCGGCGGCTTCGGCTACTGGCCATACGGCGATATCCGCAGCGTGAACATCCTGCTTAAAGAAATCCCCAACCATGCAGGCGAGCTTACCCAAACCCGTGTGGACCAGATCTTGGGCGAGGGCCACTTCCTGCGTGCATATTACTACTTCGGCCTTGCTAAACGCTATGGTGGCGTACCTATTATTACAGAGCCGCAAGACCCGGGCGCACCGCTGGAAGAATTACAGGTACACCGCAACACGGAGGAACAAGTTTGGGATTTCATTGGTGCCGAGCTTGATTTAGGCTACCAGATGATGGCCGAAACCAGCGTTGCCGGTCGCGCAAACAAATATGTGGCGGCAGCCTTAAAATCACGTGCCATGCTTTATGCAGGTACTATAGCCAAATACGGTTCGGTAAACTTTGTTGATGGCGCAGCACGCTCAGGCGGTTATGTAGGCATAGATGCGGGCAAGGCAAACGGTTACTTCACCAAAGCTTTCGAGGCTGCCAAGCTGTTAGAAGGGCATTACTCGCTTTACAACAAAAACCCAGATAAAGTTCAAAACTACATCGACCTGTTCCTGAAAACCGGCGACAGCCCCGAGTCTATCTTCGTAAAGCAATACTCTATTGCTACCAATACGGCCCATAGCTGGGACGCTACCATGTCGCCCCGGTATATGACGGCTAACGCGCTTTCGCGCTCCTACCCTACGCTTGATCTGGTTTCGCTTTGGGGCGATTTGCCGATAACCAACGGTGATGGCACGCCAAAACGTTTCAACGATCGCGCCGAACTGATGGCCGGGCTTGAGCCTCGCTTATTGGCTACTGTATATTTCCCTGGCGCTACACTACGTGGCTTGACTTTCGATATGCAGCGCGGTATCTACCCATCATTCAGCGGCACGGCTGCTGCAGAGGTGGCAAAAGCTACCAATTCTCGTAGCTACATCCTATCTGGCGATACCAAAACCCTTTATAATGGCAAACAGGTTATCGGTTTCACCGGCTTGTGGACAGGTGGCGACGAGCTTACCCGTACAGGCTTCTATGTACGTAAATATGTAGATTACTCCAAAGCACAGGCAGCGGTAGACCTTAACCGCAGCGAGCAGCCATGGATGGACCTGCGCTACGCCGAAGTATTGCTTAACCGCGCCGAAGCAGCCATAGAGTTGGGCAACGCCGGCGACGCATTGACTTCTATCAACCTCATCAGGTCGAGAGCAGGCGCTGCAACTTATGGTTCTATCGACCTGGAGAAAGTGCGCAAAGAACGCCGCATGGAGCTTGCGTTCGAGAACCAGTACTATTGGGATCTGAAAAGGTGGAGAATTGCCGACGTGGTGCTGAACAACGCCCGCTTCAAAGGCCTGATGCCTTACTACGTTTTCAACGAAAACAAGTACATCTTTTTGGCCGAACCGGAGCTTTACCAGCGCAACTACAACTTTGATAAGCGCTTCTATTACGAGCCTATCCCGGGCGGCGAGCTGGGCAAAAACCCCAACCTGTACCCTAATAACCCTAATTACTAACGCTTAAAATTGATAGATATGAAAAAACTGATCAGTAGGATGTTGTTAGGCTTAACCGTAGTGGCGGCCACAGCATGCACTAAAATAGATAATTACGACGGGCCGGATGCCTCTCTAGAGGGCAACATCATATCATCCGAAGGGGGCAATTTGCTTACTTCGCAGGGCAGCACCCAAATAAGGCTGGAGCAGATCAGCTGGAGCGCTACGCCATCGCCGCAGGAGATACCCAGCAAATTCGATGGTACGTTTAAGGATACCAAACTGTTCAAAGGCAAGTACAAGATTATACCTAAGGGCGGCGCTTTCTGGCCAATTTATGATACCCTCACCGTGGATATCAACAAAGGCACCAGGCAGGACTTTACCGTTACGCCGTACATCGTAATCAAAAACTTCACGGCTACGCTAAACGGTACTACTTTAACCTTGAAGTATGATATCACGGCACCCATAGGTGCAGGTATGCCCACCATTATAGAAACGCAACCATATATCAATACCACTAAGCTGGTGGGCGCGGGTGCTTCTATCAGGGACTACTCTGATGTGTACAAAAAGAGCATCAATAAAGAGTGGGCCGATATGACGGCGGCGGATAAATCGATTACGATAGAAGTGCCAAACCTGGTACCGGGCCGAAAATTCTTCGCCAGGGTGGGCCTTCGTGTGAACGACAGCTTCAAAAGCTCGAATTTTTCGGACATCATAGAAATAAACGTTCCGCAATAATTAAAAGCAAACAGGCATGCTAAAACGCATGCCTGTTTTATAAACCTTTTGCCAAATACATATCGCAACGGATGAAGAAGTTCAGCATAATATTCACGGTGATAGCCATAGCGGTTGCTGTATCGGCATGCTCCAAAAAGGGCACGCCGGATGAAACCGGGCCGGTTACGCCGCCGGTTACCAATACCGATAAGGTTTATGACCTTACCGGTCTGCAATATAAAAGCTACACAGGTTTGGTGATGGCGGGCTACCAGGGCTGGTTTGCCGCCGAGGGCGACGACTCGCACCGGGGCTGGTACCATTACCAGGGTAACGGCGGCTTTTTCCCGGGCAACACCAATGTAGATTTCTGGCCGGATATTACCGAGTACACCAAACGTTACAAATCGCCATTCAAATTTGCCGATGGCTCGGATGCTTACCTGTACAGCCCCTACGACGAAGAAAGCGTAGACCTGCACTTTAAGTGGATGAAAGATTACGGTATAGATGGCGTGCATATGCAACGTTTCGTGGGCGAGATAAAACCCTCCAACGCAGCAGGCAAAAGGCACTTTAACAAAGTGTTGGCCAATGCGCTGAAAGCCGCCAAGAAATACGGCCGCGCCATAAGTGTAATGTACGACCTGAGCGGATGCAGCAGTGCCGACGTTGCCTACGTAGAGCAGGACTGGAACGAATTGCTGACGACCTTTAAACTGGCCGATAACAAGGAGAACCCAACCTTCCTGTATCATAACGGCAGACCTATGCTTACCATATGGGGCGTGGGTTTCAACGATGGCCGCAGCTACACTATTGATGACGTAAGCAAACTGGTTGGCAAGCTGAAAGGCAGCGACAACAAGTTCTCGGTAATGCTGGGCGTGCCATACTACTGGCGCACCCTGGGCGACGATACCGAAAAATCGACCGCGCTACACACCCTCATCAAAAAATGCGATGTGGTGATGCCCTGGGCCGTTGGCCGCTTCAATTCGGCAGGCTACAAGGCGCAGAACGTTTACGATGATATCCAATGGTGCAAAGCCAACAAGGTTGATTACGTACCCTTGGTGTTCCCCGGTTTTACCTGGGGCAATATGCACAAAGATCCGAGTATCTACTACGCCATCCCGCGCTTAAAAGGCGACTTTTTATGGCAGCAGATTGCGGGGGCAAAAAACACCGGGGCAAAATCTTTGTACGTAGCCATGTTTGATGAGATAGATGAGGGTACTGCCATTTTTAAAGCAGCCAGGGCGGCCGATGTACCGCTTAACGGGAGCACAGGGTTAAAATTCGTAGGCATAGAGAACGAGCTTGCTTCTGATTATTACCTGTGGTTAACCGGGCAGGGTGCAAAATGGTTCCATGGCGAGGGGACATACACCGGCGCGAAGCCGACGAGGTAGCAGCGCTTTTAAAAGAACAACAGGCATGCCTGCATAACAACAGGCCGGCCTTAACCAATTTTTAAACTTTAAAACTTAAAGGAAATGAAACTAATAAAAACTGCGATGGCATGTGCCATCTTTGTTATGGGGCTTGGGGTAACAGGCTGCCAAAAAGAGAAGTTTACATCAAGGGATACATCTGGTGTGGTACCGCCGCCGCCGCCACCACCGCCGCCGGTAGTACCGGTAGATCTTTCATTAGTACAATACACGGCGGTAGATGCTAAGGATGGCTGGCAAACCGTTGGCGACCCGGTTATAGAAACCACGGGCCAAAAAGAAGGTGCCGGTTACCTGAAGAACAGCATTAAAAACGGCGACGATTTTATGCAGTTCATCTATAAACCGGCTGCCGCTTTCGATACCAAATTAACCGCAACAAACGGCCAGTTCCTTTTTTGGTGGTACTTGTCTGATCCATCGTTGCTTAAAGCCGATGGCCAGATAGAGATCAACAGCGTGGGCGATTTCGATAAGGAAGAATACGGATGGAACATAGCTGATATCAAATCGACGCTTAAAACGGGCTGGAACGAGATTGCGCTTAACTTCAATACAGCCAACAAATCGGGCGGAGATTTTAACCCGGCCAACCTTAAACAGTTCCGTATTTTCTTCTTTACAGATGGCAAAGACCACGCGGAACTGGTTTCTGGCGTAGATAACCTGCGCTTCCGCATAGCGCCGCCTGCGCCGGCCGTTTCTTTCGACCATGCCGACGAGCCTGCGGGCTGGGAAACTGTTGGTACGCCTTTCTTCGAAACTTCGGGCAAGAAAGAAGGCACCGGCTATCTTAAGAACACCATCAAAAACGGCGACGATTTTATGCAGTTCATCAAACAACAGGCAACGCCAATCAACACAAGCTTTACCGAAGGTAGCGGCAGATTCAAATTCTGGTGGTATATCTCCGATGTTTCTTTGCTGAAAGAAGATGGCTCGATAGAGATTACCAGCTCGGGTAAATCAGACGACCACGAATCGGCATGGGATGTGGCTCCATTGATTCCAACTTTAAAGAACGGTTGGAACGAGATTTCGCTCGATTTTGATAAAGCCAATAAAACCGGCGATGGCGGAGCAGATTATAAAGCGATAGATCACTTCCGCATCTTCTTCTTCACCAAAACAAAAGATCACGCCGACCTGGTCACGGGGATAGATGATCTGCGTTTCGAAGAGAAAAGATAACCTTACCCAACCTTAATACTAATCCTTTTAAACAAAAGCAGGGGAGAGCAACCCTCCCCCTGCTTTTTAATAAACCATAGTATAATGACTACTTCTACCCTGTTAACAGCATCACCGCAAAAAAGCAAGTGGTTTAAAGCAGCCGCCCTTGCCGCATGCTTCGGCATTATATCTACCGTAAATTGCCTGGCCCAGCAAAAAACCGCAGCGGCCGTAGGCAATCCCTTTGTAACCGATATGTACACCGCAGATCCATCGGCCCATGTATGGAAAGATGGCCGCCTGTACGTATATCCCTCGCACGATATTTTTCCAGCACGCGGCTGCGACCTGATGGACCAGTACCACGTATATTCTACCGATGATATGGTGCATTGGAAAGACCATGGCGAAGTACTACGCGCCGCCGATGTAGACTGGGGCCGCAAAGAGGGCGGCTTTATGTGGGCGCCGGATGCTGCTTACAAAAACGGCACCTATTACTTCTACTTCCCCCACCCAAGTGGCACCGAATGGAACGCTACCTGGAAAATAGGCGTGGCCACCAGCAAAAGCCCCATTGGCCCATTTAAATCGCAAGGCTACATCAAAGGCCTCGAATCGTTGATAGACCCTTGCGTTTTTGTTGACGACGACGGGCAGGCCTATTTCTATTATGGCGGCGGCGGCACCAGCAAAGGCGGTAAGCTGAAAGCCAATATGATGGAGATAGACGGCGAGATGCGCAAAATGGAAGGCCTGGAAGATTTCCACGAGGCTACCTGGGTGCATAAAAAAGACGGGGTGTATTACCTCTCCTACTCAGATAACCATGATGTAGACGGCAAGCACAACCAGATGCGCTATGCCACCAGCAAAAGCCCGCTAGGCCCCTGGACGTATCAGGGCATTTACATGGACCCAACCGATAGCTACACCAACCACGGCTCTATCGTAAAATTCAAAGGGCAGTGGTACTCGTTTTACCACAATAGCGCTATTTCGGGGGAGGATTGGCTGCGCTCGATATGCGTAGACAAGTTGTTCTACAATGCCGATGGCACCATACAAAAAGTAGTGCCCAGTCCCTATAAAAAAACATTGGCCGATAATAAGGTCAACTAAAAAACCATGAATGAGTCTCCGCAGGGTCTCTTTGAAAAAGGACCCTGCGGCAACTTGCAGAGCGGGTATGCCAGGCGGATATGCTGAGCGGGAATGTCCTCGTGCCGCAGGGTCCTTTTTCAAAGAGACCCTGCGGGAACAGGAGGGGAGACATTGAGGTTAAGCTTTTTGCCCTTTTCCATTTCCCCACCCTCTCTGCTTCGCAAAGAGGGTCGACGCCCGCGCATGCGGGCCGTCGGGGTGAGTCAAATATGCGAGCGATAAGAAACGGATTAGGCTGGCGGCTATGCGGAAACGGGGAAATGGGGAAATGGGGAAACATGGGGGAGATTTTTTTCTCTCTTCAACCCTCTTTGCGAAGCAGAGAGGGTCGACGCCCGCGCATGCGGGCCGTCGGGGTGAGTCAAATATGCGAGCGATAGGAAACAGATTCGTCTGACGGCTATGTAAGTGAAAGAGGGGGTTGTAAAACCCATAAATAACATGAATTAAAAATGAATAAAAAACTCATCAACGCCCTCCTTCTGGCGGGCCTTGCCTTAGGAGCCTGCTCAAAAAAAGGCGGAACAGATAATAAACCGGTAACGCCGGTGGTGATAGAGGACCCTAAGGGAGATGACCTCAAAAACCCCTTCGTTACCGATATTTTCACTGCCGACCCATCCGCACATGTTTGGGCCGATGGTCGGTTGTACGTGTACCCATCGCACGATATCGCCCCGCCCCGCGGCTGCGATCTGATGGACCAGTACCACGTGTACTCCACCGCCGATATGCTTACCTGGCGCGATGAAGGCGAGATTTTCCGCGCTACGGATGCAGAATGGGGCCGCAAGGATGGCGGTTTTATGTGGGCACCTGATGCAGCCTATAAAAACGGCACTTACTACTTTTACTACCCGCACCCCAGCGGCGATGAGTGGAACACCACCTGGAAAATTGGCGTAGCTACCAGCAAAAGCCCCGCAAAGGATTTTAAATCGCAGGGCTACATCAAAGGCCTCGAATCGTTGATAGACCCTTGTGTGTTTGTAGACGACGACGGACAGGCCTACTTCTATTACGGCGGCGGCAACGTTTGCAAAGGCGGCAAGCTGAAGGATAACATGATGGAGATAGATGGCGAAATGAAAACCATGCAGGGCCTCAACGATTTCCACGAGGCCAGTTGGGTACATAAAAAGGATGGCGTTTATTACCTCTCCTACGCCGATAACTTCAACGAGGCGGGCAAGCATAACCGCATGCGCTATGCTACCAGCAGCAGCCCCCTTGGCCCATGGACCTATCGCGGCGTGTACATCGACCCTACGGATAGCTTCACCGACCATGGCTCTATCGTAGAGTTCAAGGGCCAATGGTATGCCTTTTACCATAACAGCTCGCTATCCGGCAACGATTGGCTGCGCTCCATCTGTGTAAACAAACTATACTATAATGCCGATGGCAGCATCCGCAAGGTGATACAAACCAACCTTACGGGCGCAAAAAAATAACTGGAAATTAATCATGAAACGCTATATAACCCTTTTTGTAATTGTTTCGCAGGTGATTGCCACGCCCGTTTTTGCACAGAAATTATCGGGCAAGCCAACGGCACTTTTAACAACCGACTTAAAATACTGGGATACCTTTTTAGGCGTACCGCACACCAGCGTTGCTTTAGACGGCTACCGAAAGGGCGATGGCATGAACGGCACACCAATAGGCTTGAATAAAGACCCACTGCACGTATTCACGGTAGAAATGATAGATGGGCAGCCGGTATTGCACATTAGCGGGCAGATGTACGGCGGCCTAAGCACCAAGCAAGAGTTTGAAAACTATCACCTTAAGGTAGAATTTAAGTGGGGAGAGCAAAAATACGAACCCCGTTTGAAAGATAAACGCGACAACGGCATTATTTACCACGCCACCGGGCCGCATGGCCAGTTTTGGAATGTTTGGATGCGTGGGCACGAATTCCAGGTGCAGGAAGGTGATATGGGCGACTATTACTCGCTGGCTGGCGTGGGGATGGATATCAACGCAAGCACAAAACCAAATCTCGCTAAAAAGGAGTGGGTTTATGACCCTGCCGGTCCGCTGGTGCAATTCACCTCTAACCGTACGCCTGCAAGCACCTGTTTGCACAGCGGCAATTACGAAAAGCCAAACGGCGAGTGGAACACCCTGGAGCTGTATTGCTATGGCGATAAAAGCATCCATGTGGTTAACGGGCATGTGGTTTTGGTATTACAAAACTCGCGCCTATCGCCAAATGAAGGGCCTGAAACAAGCTATTCGAAAGGTAAAATACAGATACAATCAGAAGGCGCTGAGGCGTACTACCGCAACATCACCATAACCAGGTTAACCAGCCTGCCAGCGCTTTAGCAATACATCAATTAGCCAAAATCATCAACCAAAATATAAATAAGCAACCATGAGAAGAAGCACATTCAATACCCTGATACTGGCCGGCCTTATAGCCGCCGTAAGCAGCTGCTCTAAAGGCAGCAAGCCCGATCCTACGCCGGTTACCCCGCCAAAGGATACCACCAAGGTAGATATTACCCCATCGCCTCCGGGAGATGTGGTAGGCAAGGTAATTGTTGGTTACCAGGGCTGGTTTGCCGCCATCGGCGATGGATCGCCCATAAACCGTTACTGGCACTGGAGCAACACCTGGGAGGAGCAGCCATCCACAACCAATAAAGCCATTTCGGCCTGGCCCGATGTGCGCGATTATACCAGCACCTTCCCTACCAAGTTTGGCAATTTGGGTAATGGGCAGCCTGCTACGCTGTTCTCGTCGTTTAGCGATCAAACCATCAATACGCAGTTTAAATGGATGAAGGATTATGGCATTGATGGCGCGGCACTGCAGCGTTTTAACCCAAGCGGTTTAGAGGGCCCCGTGCGCGATGCCATGGCCGCCAAAACCAGGATTGCCGCCGAAGCAAACGGCGTTAAGTTTTACATCATGTACGATGTAAGCGGCTGGAACAGTATGCAAACCGACCTGAAGACAGACTGGACGAACAAAATGTCGGCCTTAACGGCCTCGCCTATGTACGCTAAACAGAACGGCAAACCCGTGGTATGTATATGGGGTTTCGGCTTTAACGATAGCAACCACGCTTTTTCGGCTGCGCAATGTATCGATGTAATCAAATGGTTCCAAAGCAAGGGCTGCTACGTTATTGGCGGCGTCCCCACCAACTGGTTAAAGCAGGAAAGCGACTCGCGGCCATTGTTCCTGAGTGCCTATAAACAATTCGACATGCTTTCGCCATGGATGGTGGGAAGGATTGGCAATGCCAACCAGTCCGACGGTTTCTATTCAAACATCAACCGCGCCGACCAAGGCTATTGCAACGCCAACGGTATCGATTACCAGCCCTGCGTATTACCCGGCGACCTATCCGCCCGCCAGCGCGCGCACGGCGATTTTATGTGGCGCCAGTTTTACAACATGACGCGCCTTGGTGCACAAGGCATCTACATATCGATGTTTGATGAATACAACGAGGGTAACCAGATAGCCAAAACAGCCGAAAGCCAGGCATTTGTACCAACAGGCTCCGGCTTTCAATCGCTGGATGAGGATGGCACCCCCTGCTCTTCAGATTACTACCTGCGCCTTACCGGCGACGGTGCCAAAATGTTCAAGAAATTAACGCCGCTAACGGCAACCCGGCCAACCAAGCCCGTGGAATAAAGAGCCTGTGCTTCACAGTTAATTGGTTATACTTTTGAGAGAGAGGGGTAAGTCGAGAGGCTTGCCCCTTGTTTTTTCGGGTCCCGTATAAGATTTTTCGCTATCGCTCAAGAGATAGTTTCTCTTCGCCCCGCCCCCTTTCACGAGCAATAGCCCATCACAGACAGAATCACCAAACTTTCCGATGGAACGTAAGCAAACCGACATTTTTTATTTCTACCAACCACACGTTCCTATGGAACGAAATTGCTTTCCTCATCCCTTCGGGATGTTTGGTTGGTAGAAAAACGCCAAAAACCGATTACGTTCCATCGGAACGTTTGGTGATTCATCGGCCTGTCAATTCATGGGCCCTTTCACGACCCTCCCTTCTGTTCGTCAACATTGGTTTATACCGGTTGCACGCAGAAGATTTCTCCTCGCCCTCTTTCACCGCCTCACGCTTCAGTTCGTCGAGATCACAAAATATCTAATTTGCAAACGCCAAATTAAACGCCACCAGTATCACATATTGCAGCACCAGCACCCCATCCAGGTAAAAGAAATAGTAGTACTCGTTGCGCTCCCATTTAGAACGGAAGATGAGCCAGCCCATGAGTATAGCCGTAGCGCTGAGCGCGAAGAAATCGACACTAAAACCATTGTTGCGGAACATGAATAGCAGCACCACATAGCCGGCAAGCAGCACCTGGCAAAACAGGTAGGCGTTCCGCTCTCCCCAGGCAACGGGGATGGTTTTAAGGCCCGATTGCCTGTCGTGAAACAAATCGCGGATATCGAATGGTACCGTAAGCGCACCGATAAACAACGACCGTTTGGCAATAAGAATCATCGTATCACGCAGGGATACATCGGCAAGGTGCAGGTTTTCGGCTTCTAAAATCGGCAATAAAACGCAGCTTAGTGCCCATACAAGGGTAATCAATATCGGTTTTAAACCCGGTATATTGCGCAAGCCGAACTTATGCTCGCCTATAGTAAAAAGCGGTATGCTGTAGCAAAACGATAAGATGGAAAGGAATACCAGCAATATCCTCGCTTCCATCGAAAGCAGGAAGAACAGGGGGATAAGTGAGAGCAGGGATACGATGGTGAAGGTAACCATTAACCTATAATGCGCAAAGAACCAGCGCACGCGGCGGTAGGGAGAAGCCTCGGGTTTAGCGGGTTTGGTAAGCAGTATGCTGAAATTGTAAATGCCCAATGTGGAGGTAAACAGCAGCCAGGTAACAGCCGGTATGGGTTTTGAACCAATCAAGTGGAAGGTTACCATCGCCTGCGCCACCGCACAAAGCGACATGAACAGGTTACTGAACAGGATAAAATCAAATACAGAACGGGCAATGTTTTTCATTGGCAACCATTGAGGCCAGGCCCTGGGGTAGTTCTTAGGCTTTTAAAGATGGATCGGCCCCGGCTTTTAATGTAAAAATAGTAATCTCCGGCAATATTCCAATCCGCCCTGGATAGCCTAAAAAGCCATAACCCACGTTTACGTAAATCTGCTGATGCGCTTCGCGATACAGGCCGGCCCATTCGGTGTACACATATTCTATCGGGCTCCACTGGAAATCGGGCGTGCGCACGCCAAACTGCATGCCATGGGTATGCCCGCTGAACATGGCATCTATCTGCGGATACTTGGGTATTACCTCAGCCCGCCAATGCGAAGGATCGTGCGAGAGCAATAGTTTTACGGGCAAATCGTCGGTATTCACTACGGCTTTTTCCATGCGTCCGTATTTGGGGAACCGGCTCATCTCGCCCCAGTTGCCTATGCCCAAAATGCCGATTTCTTCGTTGCCCACTTTAAGGCGGCGGTTTACATCAACCAGTAAATCCCAGCCCAGTTCTTTATGGGCGGCTATCATATCGGCGTTATTTTTGACTTTATCGGCAGGGGTTGGCCATTCGCCATAGTCGCCATAGTCGTGGTTGCCCAAAATGGAGTACACGCCCAGCGGCGCACGTACTTTGTTAAACACGTCTATGTAGTGCTTAACCTCCCAGGTTTGGCTGTTCACCAAATCGCCGGTAAAGAATATCACATCGGCTTTTTGTTTCAGCAGCATTTCTACCCCGGCTTTCATTTGCCATTTGCTATGGAAACTGCCCGAGTGTATGTCTGATATCTGCCCTATGCGCATGCCATCGAAAGCTTTGGGCAGGTTGGGCAGGTAAAGATCTACGTTTTGCAGCTGGTAATCGTACAGCCCCTTGCTCATATTGTGCTTTATGCCATACAAGGGTATAGCGCCCGCAAGCAGACCCGCTTTCATCAGAAACTCCGAACGTGGGATGGATTTGAATGTGGGCTCTTCGGGTGTGGCAGTAGCAGTTGCAGGAGCGGTAGCAGTTGCAGCGGCTTCGTTAGTGGCAGTAACGGTAGCAGTGGCAGTATCAGGGGAGGCGGTAGTGGTATCCTGTCTTTTGTTTTTGCGAATGAGGTAGACCACAAACCGGCGTACATCGTCAACCAAAATAAACAGCACGTAAAATATCTTGAAGATAAAGGTGATGAAGAACAGGAAGAGTAACGCCCCGCGTACGCCCACCCCGCCCATCTGCACGTAGATAGCCGAGAACAGCGCCGTAACCAAAAATATCGATGAGCCCCAGTAGAAACGGTTAAACCACCTCTTGTGGATAAATTTTGTTTTCTTGAACGCCGTTTGCAGCCCCCGCAAAATGTAATAGTCGATAGCTAAAAGAACGATGATAATAAGAATGGTAATAATCGGGCCCTGCATTAATTTAAAGCTGGTAAACAGTCGGGTTAGTAGCGGTCGTCGTCGATATCCAAATCGTCGTCGGGCTGCAAGTTAAACAAGCTATTGAACATATCCGAGAAAGCAAAGCCATTATCTAAAAATCCTTTGTTTAGCTGCGAAAACTCGGCCAGGCCATGCAGAATAAATTCTTGTAAAAGCAAGGATTGGTTCTCGCTAAGGCTGGGGTGGAATTTCTTCACGATATCCTTCAAGCCGGGTACGGCGTTCAGCAGTTTTTTGTATTCCTGTGCGGGCAGGCCATCCACTAAGGCAATGCTGTTGCCATCGCCAAACCAGTTGATAATTTCGGCGTAAGGGTTTGGTGCCTTTGCTTTCTTGGTCTTCTCCGGATCGGGGAAAAACTGCAGCAGCAACGTTTTGATGGCCTTGCCGATAAGGATATTGGCCACTTTGCCCGGGCCTTCCAGCTCGCCCTCGTAAACCAATTCTATTTTACCTGTGATTGCCGGGATAACGCCCAGGAAATCGGATATCCGCACGAAGGTCGATTTTTCGCCATTGATAATCATCCGGCGCTCGGCATTGCTGATGAGGTTCTCGTAAGCCGATATTGTTAAACGCGCAGAAACGCCCGATTTCTTGTCGATGTATTCTGATGCGCGGGCTTCAAAAGCTATTTGCTCAACCAAATCTTTCACCAGCCCATCAGCCTCCACATTACTGCGCTGCTCTTTGGTAAGCATGGCTTCTTGCTGGGTTATCTTGCGCGATATTTCTAACGTGCGTGGGTAGTGGGTAAGTATCTGGCTCTCTATACGGTCTTTCAACGGCGTAACGATGGAACCACGGTTGGTGTAATCCTCGGGGTTGGCCGTGAATACGAATTGCAGATCTAGCGGCAGGCGCAGCTTAAAGCCACGTATCTGTATATCCCTTTCCTGCAGTATATTGAACAGCGATACCTGGATGCGGGCTTGCAAATCGGGCAGTTCGTTTATCACGAAGATGCCGCGGTGCGCGCGGGGTATCAAACCGAAGTGGATAACACGCTCGTCTGAATAAGTCAACTTCATGGTGGCTGCCTTTATCGGGTCAACATCACCAATCAAATCGGCAACGGTAACATCCGGGGTAGCCAGCTTTTCTGTATAACGTTCGCTGCGGTGTACCCAGGCTATGGGGGTTTCGTCGCCATGGGCTTCGATGGTGTTATGGCCGTACCAACTGATAGGCGCCAATGGGTCGTCGAACAATTCGGAGCCTGCTATATACGGCACGTACTCATCCAACAGGTTCACCAACAGCCGCGCAATACGCGTTTTTGCCTGTCCGCGTAAACCCAGCAATAATATGTTATGGCGCGATAGGATAGCCGTCTGCAAATCGGGGATAACCGTATCCTCAAAACCTACGATGCCTTCAAAACCGCCTTCTTTATTTTGTAATTGGGTAATCAGGTTAGCCCGCAATTCATCCTTTACCGACCGGCTCACGTAGCCCGATTGCTTTAGCTGCCCAAGTGTTGTTATATCTTTTTTACTCATTCTTCGTTTTTATTGTCACCGATTGCACCGATTTAATTGATTTCACCGATAACACCGTTTCTTTTTGATTTTATTGTCACCGATTACATTTGATTAAAATGATTTCACCGATGAGTATTATATTTACTTGATTATTATTTCTTGTCTCTTGATTCTTATCTCTTGACTCTCGGGCTTACCTCTTGCCTCTCGAGCTTACCTCACATTCTTCCTTCTGTTCTTCGCGTAGTCCTCAAAAATGTATTCGCCAAGGTTATTCAGCGAGCTGTAAAAGGCCTTGCCGCCATTGGTTTCGGTAAATTTACGCACGAACTGCTGCAGGTAGGGGTCCTTCGCTATCATAAACGTGGTGATAGGGATCTTTAGCCGTTTGCATTGCGCCGCCATGTTCAGGGTTTTGTTTACCACTTTCCTGTCCAGCCCGATGCTATTCTTATAATACTTGGTGCCTTCCTTTAAGCAGGTGGGCTTGCCATCGGTTATCATAAAAATTTGTTTGTTGTGCGTTTTACGGCGGCGAAGCATATCGGTGGCCAACTCCAGGCCTGCGTAAGTGTTGGTATGGTAAGGCCCTACCTGTAGGTAAGGTAAATCCTGCAAAGTAATGGGCCAGGCATCATTGCCGAATACCACGATGTCCAAGGTGTCTTTAGGATATTTGGTGCGGATAAGCTCGGCCAGGGCCATCGCTACCTTTTTGGCAGGAGTGATGCGATCCTCGCCGTAAAGGATCATCGAGTGCGAAATATCGATCATAAGCACAGTAGAGGTGAGAGTTTTGTAGTCCATCTCCTCCACTTCCAGGTCGCGCTCGGTCATCATAAAATCGTTGCCGATGCCGTGGTTCACCTGCGCATTCTGAATAGATTGCGTCATGTCTATCTGGTCCAGGCTGTCGCCGAACTCAAATTCGCGGCGCTCGGCGTTCTTTTCGTCGCCCTGTCCGCTTTGCGGCGAGCGGTGGTTACCCTTGCCCGATTTCTTCAGCTTGCCGAAAATTTCTTCCAGGGCAGCTTGCCGTATGGTTTGCTCCGTTTTGGCGGTGATCTTTATCTCGCCGCTTTGGTTGTCCTCATTCAGATAGCCTTTTTGCTTCAGCTCATCGATAAAATCGCCCATGCCATACTCATCGTTGGTGAGGTTGTATTGCTTGTCGAGCTCATTAAGCCAGGCCAAAGCTTCGCCTGCATCACCGGCGGTGTAGTTAAGCAATTCTAAAAATAACTTCAGTAATTCTTCAAACCCGCCTTTGGGGATTTGGTTGGGCGTGAACTTCGAAAATCCGTAACCGCGCATGTTGTACCCTTTCTTGAATATAAAGTAACGGATAATTTAATTCAAAAGTTTAGGCGCGGCGGCATTTAAGCGCAATTGTTATGCTGATATGACAAACACTTGGTGGTAAGGGGAAAGCCATGATAGTGGTGTGCGGGAATACTGACTACGGCTTTACTGACGGGCAGACGCGCATTTATCGATCAGCTTGGCGCCCCCTTTGGGCCGGGCTTTCCGTTTATACGCCTGCAGGCCTTACGCGCAATGGCTCCCCACAGCTGTGGGGACTGCAATCCCTGGCGCATTGTCTAAACCATGATTCATCGGATTAAACGATGAGCTTGATTTTGAAATTCCAAAGCTGGAAATTCCTGGAAATCTATAGCTAAAATCAGCGCAAAAACTGGAAAAAGCTGGAAATTGATATATTACCTACAAAATAGATAAATTTCTCTAAATGAGATACTTATCGAAACAAGCTAAAATAAAGGCGTTTTTTTATACCTCCCCGAAAAAGCCCAAAAAACACCCGAAAAGGTAAGAAAAACACCGAAAAATCGAAGAAAAACGAAGGTTTTTGAAGGTATTTTGGCAAATTTAAACCTGCGATGCGAATTGTTCATGCCAGTCAATTCCTCCTGATTTTCCGAATTTCTATAAAATAAAAACTGGAAAAAATCTACCAACTCGCTCGGGCGGTCGGCTACTTCGTAATCGTTACGGTTTACGCTGCGCCAGGGCGTATTCCCCGGCGCAGATCAAGATAAAGCAAACCAATAACCTCTTCATAGCGTTTTATTTGCCGTTCAGTTTTTTAATCAAGTCAACCTCTTCCTGGCGGTAAGGCGTTCCGTCTTTCCTAAAGATATCGTGAAACCATTCTTTCGGTTCGCTGCCATCGGGGATGGGGTTGTCCCAGGCGTATATGGTGTTGGTCTTGCCCATCACAAAACCCCAGTTCAGCGCGCCCACGTTCTCGTTCTTCAGCATGGGCATTACGTTGGCAAATTTGCTGCCGCGGGTGCGGGCCATGTATTCGGTGCAGATGAGGGGTTTGCCGTGGCTTTTAAGCAATTGTATTGTTTTAAGGTGCGATTTCTCGTCGGTATAATCATGATAGGTGATCACATCCGAGTTAAGGGCCTGGTAGGCGTTCAGCTTTTCGTAGCTCCAATCCCATAAGCCGGCAGATACGGGTTGATCAGGGTTTACTTCGCGGGCCCAGGCAAATACCTTAACCAGCAAAGGCATCGACGCTTCGCGCTTGCCCGAGTTGCCCGGCTCGTTGAACAAATCCCAAAGCAGTATGCGTTTATCGTGTTTAAAGGTAGTCAGTACATCTTTTACGTAAGCCTCCAGTTCGGGGAAGATGCCTGCGTCTTTAATCCTGTTACCGGGGTCCTGCAACCAGCCCGAATTGTGGATGCCTGTTTTTGGGGCAGGTTGCTTGCCAATTTTGGCATCGGCGTTCCAGCAATCGTCAAAAAAAACGAACATGGTTTGAATATGATGCTTATTGGCAATAGCCAGATATTGATCTATCCGCTTTTTAAAGCCCGGTTTATCCTGTTTCCACGCAAGGCTGTAGAGGAACACCCTCATGGTATTGAAACCAAGGCCTTCGGCGTAGCCCAGCTCTTTATCTATAGTAGCCGCATCGAAGGTATCGGCCTGCCACATTTCCAGCTGGTTGATGGCCGTGCTCGGGATAAAATCGCTGCCGCTCATCCATTTATGCTGCGCATACCAGGCATTGGCCTTAGCAGGTGTCCATATTTTTCCGGCGGGCGCTTTTTGCGCGAAAGCTGTAACAGAAAGTAGGGCGGCAATAAATATTGCCGAGAGGAATTTATAGTGTATCTTTTTCATAAAATATAATTGGCACCGCTAAATATATAATTTAGTTGAGAGTTGGCTTCGCATTATAGTCTCATTTTTAAAAACGATACAAATACGCTAATCGATATACGGGAGCCCCCTACTGCTGCCGGTGTTGCCCTGCTTTTAAATACGTTAATTACGCGGCAAATATTTAACCATTTGGCAATGGTACATTGCCTATGAGTACCACTCATAATAATTACAACTCTTATTACTTTTCGCCGTATAAGTGTTTTACATACTTTTTAAAGTATGTTTATATTTAGTGATATAATGCTAATAATAAGGCATATAAATTATGATATAATTGATAATTTAGCAGCCCTATAAGTATCATACCAATTAAAGTAAAGTCTATATTACATAAAGAGATTGCAACAACGCTGAGTTGTATTGAGGGCTAAGGCCCTTTTTTGGCATGTTTATTCGTATTGATACTATTGATTTTAAACAGAACAGGGAACTAAGTACAGATGAGTTTTTTTGAGTGTCATAATTTCTTTGGAGAAAGCCCGGCTCATCTTGCGCGTTTAATAAACAATATTAATACCGGTGTATGGGAGTATAACACCGTTACCAAAAAAGCAAAATGGTCTGACGGGTTCTACGCTATTTTAGGATACGCCCCCGGGGAAATCGAATGCTCATACCACAACTTCTTCGAGAACATCCTGTACTACCACGATAAGCAAACCTTTTTAAAAGCCACCCATTACACCGGCCCCGGCCCTACCCCCATCGCACATATCAGGCTGCTGACCAAAGCAGGAGGATACCAATGGTTCGAAAGCTCGGCCCTTAAGCACGATGAGGGCGACGGCCAGTTTGTTTACGGTGTGTTGAATAATATCAATAACTATAAAATTGCCGAATTTAAGGCTGCACAAGCCGAATTCATGTGCTCCGAAACCGGCCGCATTGCCCGCCTGGGCGGCTGGGAGATTGATGCATCCACCATGGCACTGCATTTATCGCGCGAGATTTATAATATTTACGAGCTTTATGGCGATGTGAAACTGGATATAGAGGAAGCCCTGAGCTTTTTTGAACCGCAGTATCGCCCCGTTGTTGCCAAAGCTATTGAAGACGCTATACACCTAAGCAAACCTTACGATTTGGAGGTGCTTTTCAAAACGGCCAAAAACAATGTTATTTGGGTACGTACCAAAGGCTTGCCTGTTATTGATAACTATGGCAAATGCATTGCCGTAAGGGGGATTTTCCAGGATATAGATATCATCAAGAAATGCGGGCTAAGCATGCAATCGTCTATCAACCTGTTGGATGACCAGAACAAACGCCTGCAAAACTTCGCCTACATCGTATCGCACAACCTGCGCTCGCATGCGGGTAACCTTAAGTTTATGGTGAACCTGTTCGAAGAAACCAGGCTGGAGAATGATAAGCAGGAGATATTTTCGCATATCAAAACCATCAGCGATAGCCTCAGCGCCACTATGGGCCACCTGGATGAGATTGTGAAGATACAATCTGAAATTGGTAAAGAACGCAAACTGGTAGCGTTCCGCACTATCTTCGATAACGTTAAAGCCATCTTAAGGGCAAATATCGATGCCACAAATGCACAAATTAACGCAGATTTTAACGATGCGCCGGAGGTAAGCTATATCCCGGCCTACCTGGAGAGTGTTTTTCAGAACCTGCTTACCAACGCCATTAAATATAAACATCCCGACCGCCCCCCTGTAGTAAACTGCTACACGCAAAGAGACGATAAACACACTTACCTGATATTTGAAGACAACGGCATAGGTATCGACCTGAAACGCTACGGCGACCAGCTATTTGGCATGTACCGCACCTTCCATCAAAACAAAGACGCCAAGGGCATTGGCCTTTTTATTACCCGAAACCAGATAGAAGCCCTCGGCGGCACCATCGACATAGACAGTACTGTAAATATTGGCACAAAATTTACTATAAGGCTGGTATAAAATTTATATAACGAATGATTTTTGAACGACAAATGGTGACAGCCTGTATAATTGATGACGACGATATTTTCATTTACGGCTTCAAAAAATTCATAGAAATAAAGGGTGTTTTTGCGCATATCCTTCATTTCAGTAATGGCAAGGAGGCAATAGACTACCTTAAAGACCCAAGCTACGCCGGCAGCCTGCCCGATGTGATATTCGTGGATATCAACATGCCGGTGATGGATGGTTGGGAGTTTACCCAAAATTTTGAGGAAATAAAATCCCTAATCGGGAAAAAAATATCCGTGTACGCAATCAGCTCTTCAGTTGATATTAAAGATATCAACCGTGCAAAAAATAATCCAATGATAAAAGATTATATCCTGAAGCCGATTAGCGAATCGCACGTTGCAGAAATCATCAACTCTTACCAGCCCAGGCCGGGCTTCGGCTGTTTAAACTAATTTGTTTTGGGTGCTTCCCAAACAAAAAAAGACGCGGGGGTTAGCGCGTCTCTGTAAAGTAATGAGAAGCAAGCGCGCAGGTGCTTGCCATTAAGTCAATTTATTCAATATAGCTTTCCAGTATCTTGAAGCCGGTAGTAGTGGTCAGTTCCACTAAATCGACGGTTTTAGGCAGCAGTATGCATTCGCCCATTTTTACCGGATATGCGGCACCATCGTGCGTAATGGTGTATTCGCCTGCCACGCAAACGTGTATCACGAACGAATCGAGGAAGGAATAGTCCTTTGTTACCCCCTCGGTAAAATCCATAATATTGGTGGTGAAGTAAGGGCAACTTACTGCGCGCACCGTTTCGTCTTTCTGGGGGATGTAAAGCGTTTTGTACTCGTCGTAATGCTTGTAGTCGATTGCTGCCAATGCTTCCTGCGTGTGCAACTCACGTTTGTTGCCCTTGTCATCTACCCTATCAAAATCGTAAATGCGATAGGTGATATCAGATGTTTGCTGTATTTCGGCAATAAGCAAGCCTTTGCCAATGGTGTGCACACGGCCGGCGGGTAAAAAGTAAACATCGCCTGCGGCCACATCTTCTTTATTCAATATATCCATAATGTGGCCGCCATTTAAGGCATCCACATACTCCTGCTCGGTCATTTCGCGGTTGAAGCCGGTAATAAGGGTGCTGCCCGGGTCGGCTTCAATCACATACCACATCTCAGTTTTACCGAAAGAATTGTGGCGTTCTTTGGCCAGTTCGTCGTTAGGGTGCACCTGTACGCTCAGGTCGTCGTTAGCATCTATAAATTTAACCAGCAGCGGGAAGATGTTGCCGAAATGGGCGTACACCTTATCGCCAACCAACTGGCCCTGGTATTGCTCCAGCAAAGCAGCCAGCGATTGGCCTTCCAGCGCACCGCCATCCACTACAGATACATCAGACTTTACGCCCGATATTTCCCAGGTTTCGCCGCAATTGGGCAGGCTGCCGATATCTTTATGCAGGTAGGTTTCTATTTTGTGGCCACCCCAAATTTTGTCTTTGTAGATGGTTTTGAATTTTAGCGGATATAATGCTGACATGGGTATGCTTTGTTAGTGACGGCTAAGTTAAAGATTTTGGTGACGCCCCGAATAAGGTTTTTCTAAAAACAAGTACGATAACAGCCATTAAGGCCGTGTGCAGGTAAATAAAATCGGCTATGCCTAAAAAATGAGCTTGCGTAAGTACGCCGGCTTTTAAAACCTTGCCCAGCAGTATAAACTCGTAAACCTTCATTATAATTAAAGGCAGCGCGCAAAAAGCCACCAATACCCAAACGTGATGTCTATTTGCCAGCCTTTTATAAACTACATACAGTGGCGGAAAAGCAAGAGAGAAAACGAGTGCAAAACCAAGTCCTTTTATAAGCCAAATGGGCTGGCCCTGAGGCAATACTTTCAATACAGTTGTTTCGTCGCCCCCACCCATGCCTGCGGTAAGTATGCGTGCAAAGGCTACGTTACCAATAACCAAAACAAAAGCAGCCGGCCAAAGGTTTTTGTTATCAGACCGTAACATAAAAAAGCCGGTCCACATACACAGATAGCTAAACACCGGGCCAAATATGGTTGGTATGTAAGCATATGGGGAGTTCGCGCAATCCTTGCTCAAGGTCCATAAATTAAAATCGAGTTGGATGCCGGGCTGGCCGCAAACAAAATAAGCCGCCGTAAGGTGCGCCATCTCGTGCAATTGCCCAAACACAAAAACAAAAGCCATAAAGGCGAGGCAATACCGCCACGTGATGTTGATTTTCATGCCGCTGAGACGACATGTAACAAAAAGTGGTTACAATCAAAAAAGCCCATCCTTTTTCAAGGACAGGCTTCCAAATATTTAAAGCGGATAATTACTTACCCAGCTTCTTTTTCAAATTTTCGTCGATAGCTTCCAAAAACTCTTCGGTGTACAGGTAATCGGTACCGTGTTCAACCTTTGGTTTTATGGTGATGGCCAAATCCTTGGTCATTTTGCCGCTTTCTACAGTTTCTATACAAACTTCTTCCAGAGCCTTGCAGAAATCGATAAGCTCCTGGTTACCATCCAATATACCGCGGAACTCTAAGCCGCGTGTCCATGCAAAAATAGATGCAATTGGGTTGGTTGATGTTGGGCGGCCGGCCTGGTGCTCGCGATAGTGGCGGGTTACCGTACCGTGCGCTGCTTCTGCTTCCATTACGGTTCCGTCCGGAGTAACCAGGGTAGAGGTCATTAAACCTAGTGAACCAAAACCTTGCGCAACGGTGTCTGATTGTACGTCGCCATCGTAGTTTTTACAAGCCCATACAAAGTTGCCGTTCCATTTAAGGGCCGATGCAACCATGTCATCGATAAGGCGGTGCTCGTAAGTAATACCTGCTTCGGCAAATTTAGTTTTGTAATCTGCCTGGTATATTTCTTCGAAGATATCTTTAAAACGGCCATCGTATTTTTTAAGGATGGTGTTTTTGGTAGACAAGTATAACGGCCAGCCCTTCATCAATGCCTGGTTAAAGCAAGCATGCGCAAAGCCTATAATAGATTCGTCGGTGTTGTACATGGTTAAAGCCACGCCATCGCCTTTAAAGTTAAACACCTCGAACGATTGTTCGGGGCTACCGTCCTCGGGCGTAAACTTAACGGTAAGCTTGCCTTTGCCTTTTGTTAAAAAGTCGGTAGCGCGGTACTGATCGCCAAAAGCGTGGCGGCCAATGCATATTGGGGCTGTCCAGTTAGGTACTAAACGCGGCACGTTGCTCATCACTATCGGCTCGCGAAAAACGGTACCATCTAATATATTACGGATGGTGCCGTTAGGCGATTTCCACATCTGTTTAAGGCTAAACTCTTTCACTCGATCTTCATCGGGCGTAATGGTGGCGCATTTTATGCCCACACCATATTGTTTAATGGCGTTTGCAGCATCGATGGTAACCTGGTCATCAGTCTCATCGCGATACTCGATACCCAGATCGTAGTATTTTATATCCACATCCAGATAAGGGATAATCAATTTATCTTTTATGAATTTCCAGATGATGCGTGTCATTTCATCACCATCCAGCTCAACTACCGGGTTTTGTACTTTAATTTTAGACATACCTTACTATGGTTATTATTTTGATTTAACGGTTTCAAACTTACATAAAATTTTATTTGTAAATTTTCACAATACCGCCATAATTTTAAAAAAACCGCGTTATGTAGGGGCTTTGTTTAAATTATTTGCAATAGCCCGCTGTGAAAATTCGTTTTCCCGATAAGCAAACAATAAAATAAATAGTGTATTTTAACCCCGGCAATTAATTTAGTGGCGGTGTTGCCGTATAAGTTGTAGCCGCTAAGTTTTATAAAAAATTTATTATCCGCTATTTTACCTGTAGCACTGCTGTTATATTATGATGAAGTTGCTTTTCAAAACAACATTTTTTACGCTTTTATTAACCTCTTTCGCGCTCCTGTCTAAAGCTCAAATTGGCTACGATTATGCCCAGTACGATTTTAGCCTCGGCGGTTCGGTCAACAAGGTTTACGGCGATGCCGAAACCCTCAAAAACAAATTAGGCGTAAATGTTGGCTTTACATACAACTCAACCCCGTTTGTAAATTATATAGTAGAGATACAGGCAGGGAATTTAGAGGGAGGGGACGAAAATACTAAATCGGGCAGGGCCTTTAAAAACAGCTACACTGCCTTTTTATTCAGGGGGCAATTACAGGCAGGTGAGCTGATAGATTATTCGCGCAGTGGCTTTATGAACGCTATCAAGAACCTTTACGTATCGGGCGGCTTAGGTTATATCATCAATGATTTAAAATATGTACACCGTACATCCGAAATCACCCCCGGCTTTTTTACCGATGGCCTTGATAAAAGCAACGAACTGCTGATGCCTTTGAGGCTGGGTTACGAACTGAAATTCTTTAACCAATACAACGAGCCATCTTTCAAGGTGGATCTTGGCGCATCGTACATTCACGATTTTGGCGATAATATGGACGGCTTTGCAGCCGGCAAAAGCAAAGATATACTGATACAATACAGCGTATCTCTTAAATTTGCAATAGGCGGCGTTACCTCATACCGCAAACAAATACATTATTGATCCCTGCGTTGTAAACACGGGCTTTTTGGCAGGGTTTTTAATGTATAATAGTGTACAAAACAAAAACCTATGATAGCCAACGACGAAAACAACGGACAGAAAACCGACCCTGAATACAGGGACGAAGATCTGGAAAACAACGCAGAGGATACCGCCGATAGCGACGACCTTAATTTTAACGAAGCCGAGGACAGCTTTGAATACGATGTAAAAGGCGACGACCCTGATTACGACCACCCCGACCCCTACGACACAGCCGTGAAAAACGGCGACGATATCAACTCCAGCTACGACGAGGCAAACCCTTACGATACCAAGGGCGAATATGATGCTGTGCGATCTATAGAGACGGACGCTGAAAGCCTCGGAATGCATATAGATAGCGGCAAAATAGTAGAACTAAGCCCGTTGGATGCCAAACTTGCCCACACGCCAGAAGACGATCGCGACGACCTGGACGAAGAAGGTTACCCTAAGAATGATAAGTAAGTTAGGGGAAGGTTGGAAATATTAAAAGGTTGCCAATCAAAAATACGAGAACAAAAGGGATGGCTTTTAAGAGAGCCGTCCCTTTTGCTTAATTCGTGGGAATTCATGTCAATCTAATCGAAATCTAAATTAAACTTATTCTTCAGATCCATCAGCTGCGGGTTTTTGGCAGCCATGTGCTGAAATTTTTCCAGCGAGGTGTAAGGTTTGCGCACTACCGTTGTTTCTTCTACACGGGCGTTTACCTCTATATCGAAGTTGCGCAGCGTGGTACGCAAAAAATTAAGCACGTTGGGCCGCTCGTCCCTGAAATCTTTTTCCTGTACTTTATTGGATACAAGCACCTCAAAGTTGCCGGGCGATAGTACCCTGGGGGTAACCGATGTAAAAATATTATACAAACTGGCCGATTTACCCTCCGCTTTCAGCTTTGCGCCGTGGTTGGTCCATAGCTGCAAAAACTCGTCGATGGTAAAGGGCTCTTTGTCCTCGCCTTTTAAATAGGGGTCTTCTTCTATCGCCAGCGCCTCTTCCACCTGTTTACCCAGCTCTTTGAAATTGGGTATTTTGGTGGTTGTAACGCCCGATTGCAAATTGGCCATCAAAGATACTTTGGGTTTATCGGCGGGCGACCCCAGCTCTACAGGTGAAGCGACAACCGCTGGTTTAGCGGTTTCCTGCGGCGGCATACGGTTAAAAACAGCGGGGGTATCGCGCAGCAAAGGCACCTCATCGTTGTTTGCAGGCGGTAAAGTATCGTTTTTTGTTACTGTATCAGGTTTTTTTTTTAGCTCCCCTTGCGGGGCAGCAACTGCCTGTGGCATTGGCGCGGTGGCCAGGTTGAATACCGAAAGCAAGTGGCACATCTTCAACAACGCAAGCTCTACCTGCAACCGTTGGTTTTTACTTTGCTTATAGCCGATATCGCACTGGTTGGCAATATTCATCGCGGATAGCAGGAAAGAAACAGATGCCGCCTGTGATTGCTGCAGGTAACGCGCTTTTATCGTTTCGCTCACCTCAAGCAATTTGATAGTAGCAGTATCCTTGCCCACCAGCAGGTTGCGGAAGTGCTCGGAAAGGCCGGATATAAAATGCGCACCATCAAATCCTTTAGATAATATCTCATCAAACAGCAGCAGCGTTTGGGCGTTATCCTCGCCCAGCAGCCTATCAGTTATGCTGAAATAATAATCATAGTCAAGTATGTTGAGGTTATCGATAACCGAGCGGTAGGTAACATTGCCGCCGCTGAAGCTCACGATTTGGTCGAACATGGAGAGCGCATCCCGCAAGCCGCCATCTGCCTTTTGGGCGATGATATGCAGGCCGTCGTTTTCGTAGCTGATGCTTTCTTTTTGCGCGATGTTGGCCAGGTGCCCGGCCATATCCTCTACCCGTATGCGATTGAAATCGAATATCTGGCAGCGCGAAAGGATGGTTGGCAGTATCTTATGCTTCTCGGTAGTGGCTAATATAAATATAGCGTAATTAGGCGGTTCTTCCAGCGTTTTCAGGAAAGCGTTGAACGCTGCCTGTGATAGCATGTGCACCTCATCTATAATATAAACCTTATAACGTGCAGCTTGTGGCGGTATGCGTACCTGCTCTATCAGGCTGCGGATATCATCTACCGAGTTGTTCGATGCTGCATCGAGTTCGTGAACGTTAAATGAGTTGCCATTGGTAAAGGCACGGCAGCTATCGCAAGTGCCACAGGCTTCGCCATTGGGTTGCAAGTTGGTACAATTGATGGTTTTAGCCAGAATACGCGCACAGGTAGTTTTGCCTACGCCCCTTGGCCCGCAGAACAAAAATGCCTGCGCCAGCTGATTATTTTTAATGGCGTTTTTTAACGTATTGGTGATATGTTGCTGACCAACAACCGTTTCAAAAGTAGCCGGGCGGTATTTGCGTGCCGAAACAATAAAATTATCCACAGGTATAAAGGTAGCAAGAAATTTGCTAAGTAAAATAGCCAGGATACATTTTAATGGAATGGTATATTTGAATAGGATTTTTAATGCAGACAAATATCATGACTAACGAGATAATCGGAAAATATGGGATTGATTTCCAAAACAGGATTGACGACGGAGAAGTAGATAAATTTCCGGGCTCAAACGGGCCGATGGATATCACCGGGCTACTATACGAATGGAAATCCGTTGAAGATATTAATAGCGGATTATTAGCTGATATTGAGGAAGCATTAGCGAATCCCCATAGCGAAGTAGAAAGCGGAAGCACGCCGGTGCTAATCACAATTCACAAAGATATTGTTTACTTCTATCCTACATGGAGTGAGGGTGTTTCTTCTATGCCGACAGCCGATTTAAAAGAAATCATTGTGGGCTGGCGCGATTTTTTACTAACGCCACCACTAAATGGTGCATCTATTTACTCTCCGGTAAATATCGGATACTGGGCTTTGGAAAAAATTAAAAAGGCGCGTTGAGTTCCTAAACCTTCTAAGAGGTTTTGAACAGGTATGGCATCTAATACCGTCGCCTATTGCAAATCATCATCCGGCAGGTGGTCATCGTCTTCCGGGTCGGGTTCGCGCACGTCATCGCCTACGCGTATCTCGCTAAGGTCGTTCCTGGCTTCCACCTCATCGTCAAAGTCTTCGTCCTCTTCATCATTCCAGTCGCCTTCTAAAACTTCGTCGTCTTCGTTTGGGTTTTGTAAGAAAAGCCTATCGTACATAAACCCTAATGTGCCTGCGTGTTGGTACCTGCTTTCAGAAAATTCCATAATTGAAACTGCTTATAACATAGATACGCTTAAGCAGACGATAAGTTTTTTTTGAGCGCGGATAAAAGCGTTAACAAATGTTTATAAAAAATCAACTGCTGTAATTTCCTTCACCTTATAATAGCCTTTTGCCTGCGGCAGGTAAACTTCAATCTCCTGCCAGGTGATTTTTAATTTTTTGCCCGCCAATTGTGCAACCGGTACAGTTAGCTTTTCCGAGCCTGCAAACTGCCGCAGCCATAAAAAAGATTTTTCGCTGCCGCTGTTATCGGCTATCACAATGTAGTTAAACCCTTTCAAGTCTACCCGTTTCAACACGCCCGAACTTACGCCCGCGCCAGCTTCGGTCTGCGCAGTACTCTGCACCATTTTCACCGATATTTTGGTAAAAGCATCGCAGTTTTGTTTCAAAAGGTTTTTGCCAATATCAATACCCAACTGGCGCATAGCTACTTGGTCTGTTGGGTCGATGTGCTTTTCGTCGGCTACTGCCATCAAAAGGTCTGTACGTTTGGCAAAGCACTCGGTAAATATGTTAATTGCATCCTGCTTGGATGTAATTTTGCTTACGTCTACCTTTGAGAGGCAGCTACAAATGGTATCAGTAACTATTTTTTCGGCCTGGCCAGGCGTTTGTGCTTTTGCCGATGTGTAAAAGGCTGCTATTATTAATAAAAGTAAAAGTTTTTTCATGCTGTGTTTGGTGTTGAGTGCCGGTTTGTTTCAGGCCATTAAATTACAATTAAAATTCGTTTTAAAAACCAATTAATATCATTACATTTGCAGCCCCGTAATAGCGGGTATTTAATTAAAAATCAAAGTATAACAATGCAACAGTACGAAATCGTGATCGTTCTAACCCCGTTGTTGTCAACAGAAACAGCTGCTGAGGCTATTGCCAAATACAGCAAAGTTTTAACTGACAACGGAGCCGAAATTGTCCAGGAGGATAATTGGGGTTTGAAGAAACTTGCGTACCCTATTCAAAAGAAGACTACAGGGTACTATCACTTAACTGAATTCAAGGCTCCCGGTGAAGTAATTAACAAAGTGGAAGTTGAATTAAGGCGCGATGAGCGTGTTTTGCGCTTCCTTACCATTGCTCTGGATAAACATGCAGTAGCATACAACGAGAAAAAACGCAGCGGCGCTTTCAACAAAAAGCCTGCAGCTAAAGTGGAGGAAAGCAAATAATGGCAAACGACCAAATTAAATACGTTACCGCTCCAAAGGTGGAGGATAACCGTAAGAAATACTGCCGTTTCAAAAAGAACGGTATCAAGTATATCGATTACAAAGACGCTAACTTTTTATTGAAATTCATCAACGATCAGGGTAAAGTATTACCACGCCGCTTAACCGGTACTTCGTTGAAATTTCAGCGTAAAGTGGCCCAGGCCGTTAAACGTGCACGCCACATTGGTTTATTACCTTACGTTACAGACTCATTAAAATAATCGGGAGGTTTACAAAATGGAAGTTATTTTAAAACAAGACGTTAAAAACCTGGGCGATAAAGACGATGTAGTAAACGTTAAACCAGGTTATGGCCGTAATTTCCTTATCCCTAAGGGTTATGCCATATTAGCCACAGAATCTGCACGTAAAGTATTGGCAGAGAACCTGAAACAGGCTCAATTCAAACAAGAGAAAATACGCAAAGATGCTGACGCTATTGCTGCACGTTTGGAAGGCGTTAAGCTTACCATTGGTGCTAAAGCAGGCGAAACCGGCAAAATATTCGGTGCTATCAATACCATACAGGTAGCTGATGCCTTGAAGAAAGAAGGTTTCGAAGTTGACCGTCGCCGTATCACTTTCGATCAGGAACCAAAATTCGTTGGCGAGTACATTGCAAACGTAAACCTGCATAAAGAAGTAAAAGTTCAGGTGCCTTTCGAGGTAGTAGCTGAGTAATTTTTATTTCGGAATTCCAATTTCGGATTTCGGACTTAGAATTTCGAATTTTTCAAAAAGGTGTTTTGCATTTGCAGAACACCTTTTTTGTTTCATAGCTTTACAGCATAATGGCCCCTAATACCCGCTCTGCAAAAAGCAAACCCTCTAAATCGAAATTCCGGAATCCGAAATCGAAATACGGAGGCATACTTCGTCTTGCATTCCGCATCGTAAAGCTCTTATTTATAGCATTCGTGGGCCTAAGCTTATTCGGCGTTATCCTTTTCCGCTTCGTAAACCCGCCGTTTACCTGGCTCATGGTACAACGCGGTTTTGAACAAAAAGCGGCAGGAAAACCATGGAAAGTAGATAAGCAATGGGTTGATTTTGAGGATATTGCCGACCCCATGAAACGTGCCGCCGTTGCCGCGGAAGACCAAACTTTCCTGGAAAATCACGGTTTCGATTTTAACGCCATACAAAAGGCCATCCAAAAAAACGCCAAAAGCAAAAAGCTTATCGGCGGCAGCACCATTACACAGCAAACTGCAAAAAACGTTTTCCTGTATCCAGGACGTTCCTTCGTACGCAAGGGCTTCGAGGCATGGTTTACTGTGCTGATAGAGGCTTTCTGGAGCAAGAAACGCACCATGGAGGTTTATTTGAACGTGATAGAAATGGGCGATGGCATCTACGGCATCGAAGCAGCCTCGCAGGCTTATTTCCATAAACCGGCATCGCAGCTAAACGCGCGCGAGGCGGCGGCCATAGCAGTGATATTCCCAAGCCCGCTCAGATGGTCGGCAACCAACCCGAGTACCTATTTAAAACACCGGCAATACCTCATCCGGCAAAACATGCGGAGGCTTGGGCCGCTGGAGTTTTAAGACAGCATTACGCAAAATCACCGGAGAAAAATCGGTGTTTTTCTTCAAAAATCTTAATGGAATCAGCGCATATCCCGGCTTTTTGTACTGAAGTAATGCATATTAATTCCGGCAAAAAATGACGGGCCTCGGCCGCAGCATTCCGCACCTATTTTTAGCAGGTATATTCAATTTCCCTGACAGTTATGGGACAGTGTTTAACTACTTATATTTCCAGTGCCTCGTCTTGCCCTCGCTTATCCATTCGAGTCCCTCCTTCAAACGCTTCTCGCGGGTGGCTTCGCTTTTGGCATCTTCAAACCAGGTGATGTATTCCTTTTTTTGCGATGGGCTGAATTTTTCGAAGTGTTCTTTGGCGGCAGGGGTTTGGCCGAGCAGTTCGGCAAGGTAAACCGGGGTATCCATGGCTACGGCTGCGGGTTTGGTGGCAACCTTTTTTGCCGCTGCGGGTTTGGCAGCATTTAAGGCCCCTTTTTGAGCTATAGCCTGGTGGATGTACCAAATGAGGATATCGTCGTCGGGTATATCAGCAACCGTGAATAACTTGCCTATACTGCCTGCCGATTCGCCGCCCTCGGTATGCAATATCTGGTGCGGGTCGGGCAGCAGGTCGGCTTTCCAAAAGCCGAAACCGGCATGTTGCTTAAAAGCCATCATAAAGCAAAGCACCCCATTATATTCAAAAAACGGCGCGCTCCATTTCATGGTTTCGGTAATCCCGGGCGAGGCGCGATGCACCAGCTCACGCAGGTGTTTTAGGATAGGTTTTGCAAAATCTGCCGACTTTTCTATGTAGGCATCAACGCGGCTGTCGTACTTTTCCATAATTTAGGGTTGATAAAAGTAAATGTATAAAAAGGCTGCGAAAAACAAACCGCCTTCAAATATTTATCAGGCATTAAAGTATTTTAAATCAGCGGCTTCGCCTCCGAAAATTTCCTTTTAAGAAAAAGTATCGTAAATTCGACCAGCAGTTTAACCCTATGATAAAGCGCGTCGCCCTGTTTTTATCGATATTTTGTTTAACCACCATTTTATTTAGCAGCTGTAAACTGGATGCGCCAGTGTACCCAAAATCCGATGTGACGACGGATCCCCCGGTTGTTTTGCCCCCGGTAGTAGTGGATGATGGTAGCAACCCGCCTACCGATGCTACTTACACCGTGCCTATCGGCGCGGTTAATACCATCGTTTTCCAGGTGGATGGCGGCGAAACGGTAACGATTACCGGAGCCACCGCAGATGTAACGCCCATAGGCAGCGTAGCAACTTCGGGTTATACCAGCCTGCTTGCCAATCTGGCCGACCCGGAAGTGACCTTTCAGCTAAATTTTAGCTCGATAAATGAGGGGCAGTTCGCCAACGACCTTTTAGGTATGGAGTACCAAACCCTTAAACTGAGCGACGATGGCAGCGGAACCGTAAAAGCCAGCACCTTTAAAAAGATAGGCGACTCGTATCACATCAGGGGCTATTTCCGCGTACTGGCTACCAATGATGCCGATGGCATCAAGCACCTGGTAGTCGGCTCCTTCAATATCGCTCAGTAAAGCACTAAGCGCGCAGCAATTCTTTGATATCAGGATGAGCCTGCGAAGCAAGGAACTCGGTTATGGTAAACTCGGCCAATTCGTGCTTGTAGAAAGGATCCTCCGCAATTATCATTTCTAATGCCTCCTTCGAATCTGCCTGGGCGATGATAATACCGCCCGTGCGCGGCGCCTTACGGCCCGACATAATAAACACGTCGGCCTTGTAATACTTTTTAAGGTATTTTACGTGGTCGGTCATGTGCGCGTCCAGTTCTTCCAGCGGCACGATGTAGTGGAGGTTGATGATGAACATTATAAATACAGTTCTTTTACGAACTTTAGTAAAAGCTGTTTGTTGATGCTGCTTTCTTCGCTTTTGTCATAAAGCGTAAGCATATTTATCAAGGTAGTGTCTTCCGCTTCGTTAACGAGGTAAGTAATTATTCTATAGCCGCCGCTTTTGCCTTTACCCTTGCTTGTCACAGCCAACCTTAATTTGTATAAGCCCGCCCCGAGTGCTACACCCTGTAAGGGATTATTAAGCAAACTTGTTTCAAGCATCTCCAAATCGGCTACGAGGGACGCATGCTTCTTTTTCAAATCTTTTGCTTTATTTATAAACCGCGAAGAGTAAATTATTTTATTAGGCATCAGATATCTTTAAGGCTTAAGGGCTTAAGTTTACCTTCCTGCATCTGCTTAACTTCTTTCAACGCATCAATTATCTCCAAAGTAAGTTCGCTTTCTTTAGGGGCCTCGATAACTTTAGCTTTAAATTTCTTTAAAATAGTTAATACCAACTCTGCGTCGCTATCTTTTACTTGTACGGTGAAAGTTGTCATAAACAAATTTAAAAAATATTAGGCAATCATCAAATTCCTAAGCAATGGGATGTAACGATTAAATTAAGACTGCCATTCTGGTTAGGCTTGCCATCTGGGTCGAGATTTCAATATTTTGCTAAATCGATTTAAAATTAAATTTGATATGTTAAACATTAAATTCTACCTTGGTTTACCAATTACCTAACACCGTCGTGCCAGCCAAAGTTTGTCATCTGTTGTATGCGTTTATCATAGTATGTTGTTTTACGGCATGTAAGATGGACCCGGTAGTATATCCGAATAAACCAGGCGGGCCAACCCATCCGGATACCACCGCTACCGACACTGCAAGTACCGACACTGTAACCACCCCACCGCCCATAGCTGATAACCTGCTTACCGGCTGGTGGGTACCCGCATCAAGCAATACATCGGGCAATATTTATTTCGGTGCCGACCATTTTTTCTTCAGGGATACCCTAAACAAAAATGTCGCACCTGCGGCGGGCTTTTGGCGAACCGACCGCGATGCCGTTATATACAATTACTTTGTGCCTAACGCCCCTGCGGATGCGGTATTTTTGGTGAGCAAATTAACGGCGGACAGCCTGCTGATCAATATAAGCGGCACCGTTGCAACCTATATCAAAATCAGCCTTCCTGCTATAACCTCACCCCCAATAAGCACCCTAGCGGGCACAGGCGTGTCAGGGTATTCTACCGATGGGCCCGGCGCTACTACAAAGATAACGGCTGGTGGTGGCCTGCTGGTTGATAAAAATGGCGATGTGATTTTTTGCGATCGATATAACGGCGTGGTACGCAAGATCAGTGCCGATGGCAACACATCAACTGTGGCCGGCCAGTATAATAAATTCACTGCAACGTACGCTGATAATTCTAATGCAACTGCCGTCGCGCTGTCTTTCCCTACGGGTTTGGCAGAGGATGCAAGCGGCAACCTTTACATTACAGAAGCAACGCCCGGCAGGCTAAGCAAGGTAACGCCCGACGGCAAAATTAAATGCATTGCAGGCTGCACCATTTTACCCCAAGGTGGTTTCAGCGGCGATGGCGGGCCTGCCGTGGCCGCACAATTCAATGGCCTGGACGGCATAACATTGGATGGTGCAGGCAACATTTACCTGGCCGATTTGGGCAACCACCGGATAAGGATGATAAGCGCTGCCGATGGTAACATAAGCACCTTTGCAGGTAGCGGCGTAATAGGATACAACGGCGAAGGCATACAAAAATCGGTTGCTGATATTAATCCGGCAGGCATCGCTACGGACACAAGAGGCAATATCTACTTTGCTGATTATTATACTCACCGCATCCGTAAGATAGAGGCAATTTCGGGCAACGTAGTTACCAGAGGCGGGGATGGCGTTTTGGCCACCAGCGGCGATGGCGGCTACGCTATTGCCGCACGGGTAGCCAACCCGATAGGTATATGTATAAGCAATGGCGACATTTACTTTACCGAGCAAGCAGGCAACGTGGTGCGGAAAATAGATGGCGGCACGGGGATGATATCCAAAGTGTGCGGTACCGGTTTCGGTAATTACTCGGGCGATGGCATACACGCAACCGCCTATTCTACAGCATTGCCATACGGCGTTGCAGTTGATGCCAAAGGGAATGTTTATGTGAGCGAGACGGGGCGGATAAGGAAGATACTGGCGAAGTAAGTTAGCTTACGCTACCACCAAATCGCCAAACAGCTGCTTATGCCAGCTATCTTTAAACAGCACTTCCCATTTGGTTTGCAAATCGGCAAGGGTTTGGGCCAGGTTGTTGAAAACGATGGTATCTGAGGTGATTTTCCCTTGCTTCAGCAGCTCTTCAAACTGATTGCGGGGCACGGATACTATTTCTTCGCCACTGCGGTAAGCCAGATTGAACCTATCGAACAGGTTGATGCCGAACTGCTGCTCCAACTGTTTCATAAAGTTTACCGATTTATCTATCGAGCAGCCGCTTGCGCCTGCCTGGCTTTCATCAACAAACAAAATAAGGAAGCGATTGTACCTGATTTCGGCTTTGGCTTTCAGTTGGTTGCTATGGGCCGTCCATACGGTGGTGAAATTATCCAGCAATACCTGTATTTGCAGGGTTTCGGCATCGGTTAGTTTACGGTCGGACTGGTACACCCAAACCCTCGAATGTGAAGAAAATTCCATAAAGCAAATTTATTCAATTTATTAACTTGGGGATAGTGTTTGTTGTCATGCTAAGATCACTTCTACCAAAGATGAAAAAAGCATCCTTTATTGGTATCGCGTTACTCATAATGCCCCTGCTGTACGGCTTTGTGGCTATTATGGATGAGCAGGCATGGGTGAACTGGAGCAACAGGGCCTTAACGGAAGCATATGACCCATCGGGCGAACCCGATATTGCCAAGTGGGAAATAACCCTCACTACCGACCATTTTATCCGCATCCGGAAAACTTATCAACAGGGCAATCAGGAGTATTATTCCTTCAATATCAAACGCATCAGGGGCATGGATTACCTGCGCGCTACAGCCGATACCCTGGCCGACAGCCTCCAAATACACACCCTTACCGATGATATCATTATCCAAACATTTGATGACCCCAATGGCGATTTGGATTCGGTAGCCACATCGCTAACGATCCCGGTAAGCAACTTGGGCCCGGGCAGGCTGGATAGTTTGAAGGAGGCGATTACTTTTTTGAAAAAGAAGGGGATGTAATAGGCTAATTATTGTTTAAGCCTCCGCCACTGCCTAAGCGGCATATATACACCTTGTACTGAAGCCCATATTTCAACGGCATCCTCAAAGTTCTTGTATTTTAAAAAATTGGCTTTAATGCGCAAATCCATTCGCGTTTCAAAACGCCACTGGCCGTTATTGCCAACCAATCTGGAATAATAAGGATTAGTTTTTGTTGGGCCACTTTGGTCTAAAATAGCAAATCGTACTTTGATACCCTTTTTATTTAGCGCGTCAAATTCCGCCGCCAATTGCTGTACTTCTTTTAGCTGATAAATTTTATCAGCTAAAAAATCTTCGGGTTTTCTTTGCTGATAAAGCGAAAGACCTTTGTCCGACGCGCTCTTCCCAACCGCATTCATTAACGTGGTAGCCGCAAAACACAGTGTTATGAACAGGCGAAGCGTTCTCATTCCCTATAACCAAGCAGTTCTAAACTAACTTCCTGCATGTTGCTTTTTCCGGTAAACAAATAGCGGCACATAAGCGCCCTGACCAAGATCCAATATCTCTAAATACGGTTCTATTTCGGATTTAGTTATATACTTTTTTTTGATACGAAAAATGTATTGGGTATCATACCCTGAAGCGTCCTTATAACCAACAGATATTTCACAGTCTGAATTAGGCAAGGTTACTCTGTCAGTAATCAGCGCAAAGACGGTTTTTTTGCTTTTGCCCAGACCTTTTGCTAATTGTTTGGCCTCATCAATTTTAAGTATTTTATCTATCAGGACTTTTTCCTCTTTTTTAGTTTGTATAAAAGTGGAAACAGATGACTTTACTTTTGCGTTTGCTAAAAGTGTGCTTAATATTGTTAACAACAAAAAAGCGATTTTTACTCTTTTCATTTTATCAAGTTATAATCCGTTAGCCCGCACGGTTATCTCGGCAATATCCAGCACTTTTATTTCCTGCTCCTTGTCCATATGCTTTACGCCATCACTTAGCATCGTCATGCAGAAGGGGCAGCCAGAGGCGATGACGTCGGCTTTGGCTTCGAGCACATCAAGCATGCGCTCGTCGTTGATATCTTTATTGCCTTTTTCGGGTTCCTTGAACATCTGTGCACCGCCGGCGCCGCAGCAAAGGCCATTACTTTTGCAGCGTTTCATTTCTACCAGTTCGGTATCCAAAATCTCCAAAGCAGCGCGGGGGGCTTCGTAAACGCCGTTGCCGCGGCCCAGGTAACATGGGTCGTGGAAGGTAATGCGGCGGCCTTTGAAGCTTTCCCCGCCTTCGGCTTTCAGCTTGCCATCATCAATAAGGCCCTGTATCAGCTGGGTATGGTGTATCACCTCATATTTGCCGCCAAGGCCGGGGTATTCATTGGCCAGGGTGTTGAAGCAATGCGGACAGCCTGTTACTATCTTTTTAACCTCGTAAGCATTCAGCAGCTCTATATTGGTCATAGCCTGCATCTGGAACAGGAACTCGTTGCCTGCCCGCTTGGCCGGGTCGCCGGTGCAGCTTTCTTCGGTACCCAACACGGCGTAGCTTATGCCGGTATGCTGCAGTATCTTGCAGATATCGCGGGTAATCTTCTGAGCCCGCTCGTCGAAACTGCCTGCGCAACCTACCCAAAAAAGTATTTCGGGCGTTTTGCCTTCGGCAGCCATTTGGGCCATGGTGGGCACAGTTAATATTTCGGATTTCGAAATTTCGATCTCGGATTTATTTGGGGTTTCTTCCATCTTCTATTTTAAAACTGCAAACCGGCAATCGATTACTCTTCTTCCTTTATATCGGCAATAAACTCGTTGATGCTGGCGTAACTGCTAAATTTTATGGCCGAATTGATTACGTTTAGCTGGTTGAGGATATCCAGCGCAATTTGCAGCGCCTGGGCCTCCTGTCCTATCATCCTTGGGTCCCAATTAGTCCCTATCAGCGTATCGTTCTCGGCCATGCCCACGCACCACTCCTCCAGGAAAAAAGCCAGGGGAATTTCCGTAGGCGTATAATCCTTCCAATCGTCGCGAGCGCTAGCCTTTGCATATGCCCGGTCCGACCAAAACGGGATCACATCCACGGCTTCATCCTCAGCCGACGATGAATTTGCCCAGCCCTTCTTATCCTTTAAGCCCCATACTAATTTAGAGGCTGCCACTTTTTCGATAAACAATTCGTAACCTTTTTCCATTTTAAAATTTCTTTATCAATTCTTATCCGCACATCGTTTACTCAGACCTCAGCCCAACCCTGAGTAAACGACTCTTATCTACTCTTTTAAAACTGCTCGGTGCCCACTGGGAACTGCTAACTTTTTTCTGCCCAGTTCAACCTGTCGGCCTGGCTGTACTTCCAGGGGGCACCGTTATTCTCCATATTGCCGAACATATTGTTGAGGCTTGCCGGTGCCTGCGATTCTTCCATCACCACGTAGCGGCGCATCTCTGTAATAATCTCCAGCGGGTTTATGTTTACCGGGCAGGCCTCTACGCAGGCATTGCAGGTGGTGCAGGCCCACAACTCCTCACGGGTGATATAATTATCCAGCAGGGTATTATCGTCAGTGAAATCCTTGCCGTGTTTGTCTATATTGTTGCCCACTTCAGTTAACCTGTCGCGGGTATCCATCATTATCTTGCGGGGCGAAAGCAGCTTGCCGGTGATGTTTGCCGGGCAAACAGATGTGCACCTGCCGCATTCGGTACAGGTGTAGGCTTCCATCAGGTTTTTCCAGGTGAGGTCGGTAACGTCCTTTACGCCGAAACGGCTCACTTCGGTAGCTTCGGGCACAAAAGATGGATCGAGCATGGCCTTAACCTCGTTGGTAACGGATGCCATATTGCTGAACTCTCCTTTAGGTTTTAAGTTGGAGTAATACACATTTGGGAATGCCAAAAGGATATGGAAATGCTTGGAATAGGGCAGGTAATTGAGAAATGCCAGTATCCCCACGATGTGGAACCACCAGCAACCGCGTTCGATGAATTCGAGCGCTGCTGCGCCGGAGGGTAGCAAGGGCGCTATAAGGCCACTCCCCGGAAAATTGCCCGCAGCAACGTAATGGCCAATATGTAAGGCCTGCAGCTTATAGTCGGCAGCGTTCATGGTGAGGAAGGCCGTCATCAGCAGGATCTCTGTAATGAGGATGTAGTTGGCATCAGATTTTGGCCAGGCCGTCATCTCCGTGCCGCTAAAGCGTTTTAATTTGATGATGTTGCGCCTCGCCAAAAACACCACGCAAGATACCAGCACCAGCAAAGCCAGCACCTCGAAGCTGCCGATCAGCAGCCCGTATAAGCTGCCCAGCGGCCCGGAGAATATCCGGTGCGAGCCGAAGATGCCATCAATCATAATCTCCAGCACTTCCAGGTTAATAATAACGAAGCCTACGTATATGAAAAAGTGCATCACCGCAGCCGTGGGGCGCTTTACCATTTTGGTTTGGCCAAGGGCTACTTTGGCCATAATGCGCCAGCGGGCGCCGGGGTTATCGCTCCTGTCGGTATCCTTACCCAACAATATATTGCGCCTTACCTTTGCAACGTTCTTACCAAACAGGTAAGCGGCCGCCAGTAGTATGATGATGAAAATTACCTGTCCAATCATTATGCATGCATAGTATTAAAGGCTAAAGTATAAATTAGTTTGTGAAGATTGTTTAAATGTTGAAAGGTTTAAAAGTTGTAAAGTTGCAATGTTAAAAAAAATGTCACAGGTTAGAATAGAAGTTGAAGTGTTGGAAAGTTAAAATAAAAAACTTACGCCTTTAATTCGCTGAAAACCAACCTTACAACCTTTCAACCTTCCAACCTTCCAACCCGTCTCCTCAAAAAATTGAAAAAAAACTTTACAGGAATAAAAAAAACGCTACATTTGCAAACCTTAAACGGAACGCGGTACCATAGCTCAGATGGTAGAGCAATGGACTGAAAATCCATGTGTCACTGGTTCGATCCCAGTTGGTACCACAAAAAAAGTCGAAAGCCTCTTAGAGAAATCTGAGAGGCTTTTTTGTTAGCAGAGCAACAAGCATTTGTTGTGCTTTTTTTGTAAATTTGGTATAACCGTAATATCCTATGAAGCTTAACCGTAAGATTGCCATGGTAGCAAACCATATAAAAATGGAAGATGAGGATACGCTCGACGTAACCTTTTGGTTAGCGCAAACGCCCGCCGCTAGACTGGCCGAAGTTTTTAGGCTACGCAAAAACTATTTTACATGGGCCAATGGTTCGTTCCCTCAAAAAATGGATAAAGTTGCTAGCCAAAGAAAAATGTAATGTTCGAACAGGATTTTATAGACTTTATTGCGCTCTTAAATCAACACTCGGTAGACTACATGGTAGTTGATGCCCATGCTCTGGCGTTCCACGGTAGACCAAGGCATACCGGCGACCTGGACATTTGGATTAAACCAAGTGAGCAAAATGCAGCCAAATTAGTCGATGCGTTAAAGGATTTTGGTTTTGCATCGTTAGGCCTTACAAAGGCAGATTTTTTGAAAGATAATTACGTTACGCAATTAGGGTACCCGCCATTGCGGATAGATATTTTAAATTCCATCTCCGGAGTTGACTTTGATGATGCATACACAAATAAAATCGAAGGAGAAGTAGATGGGCTTGATGTGAAATTCATCAACGTTTCAGAGTTTATCAAGAACAAGGAGGCTTCGGGACGACAAAAAGATTTAAGTGACATCGAGTCTCTCCAAAAGAAAAAATAAAATCCTTGCGTCGCTGGTTCGATCCCAGTTGGTACCACAAAAAAAGTCGAAGGCCTCTTAGAGAAATCTGAGTGGCTTTTTTATGCGTTAAAGTGCCATTAGAAGCTAAAAATGTAGTTTTTAATAAATTTGATGGTTAACCGGAAAAACCAATCAGATTGCAGATTAACTGGGTATCAGCCATGAGTTTGTAAGTAAAAAACTCATCCACAACAAATAAAGCAAATTCCATTTATTGAACTTGTTCAATATTTTTATGCATTGGGTAGTCGCACCTTTGCATAATCAGCTATTGCGGAATTCTTCAGAGTTGAAAACAACAAAATAGCTGAACATTGGGACGTAATACAGGCTGCTCCTGATACTTCTGCCAACCCACACCCCATGTTTTAAAAACTAATATCTACATAGAAAATTAAAGCTTTGAAAAGAAAACATTTTTTAACGAAAAGTCTTTGGGGGTTAGGTTCTATTATAGCATTACCTACTGTTATTTCGTCTTGTTCAAAAGATGAAGATGCAACCGATCCGGGTACTTCGGGCGGTGGTAATTGTACTATTTCGCCAACCGAAACCAAAGGGCCATTCCCCATACAAACTCCAGCTCAATATGTAAGAGCAAGTATCATTGGAGACAGAACAGGTATTGCTCTTTTAATGACCCTAACTATACATGACCAAAGCAATGGTTGTGCTCCGCTTGCAAACGTACTTGTGGATGTTTGGCAATGTGATAAAGACGGATTATACTCTCAATATGCAAGTCAAACTAGTGCGAATTATTTACGCGGCAGGCAAACCACAAATACAAATGGACAGGTGTCGTTCCTGAGCATATTCCCCGGTTGGTATCCGGGCAGAGCACCACACATTCATGTTGAAATATTAACACCGGGCGGAAGCTCACTTTTAGTAACGCAAATTGCCTTTCCGGTTTCCACTTACACGGCGATTTATGCAACAAATGGTTACAACGGAGCTCCCGATACCTCAAACACACAGGACAGTATATTTTCAGATAGCCTAAACGGAAACATGGCTGATTCAATTACAGGAAATAATACCGATGGCTACACCTTATTTAAAACAATTACAGTAGCATAGTTAAAACAAAAGTGGTAAAGGATCGATATTTTACTTTACACTACTTTACTCAAAAACACGAAGCAGAAATCCCTTGTCGCTCGTTCGATCCCAACTGATAGGACAAAAAAGACTACATGCTCTCTATGTCACAAGAAGTTTTGTAAGCCTTCAGAAATAATCTGAGGGCTTTTTTTATTTTTGTCTTTACCGGCTACATACAAATAAGCGTAAGCAACCGGTAAATTCAATGAAAAAAACCTTATTATCAATTGTACTTTTATTAATGGCATGCTTCACTAAAGCACAGCAACAAGACTCGGTAATTACGAAACTCGGTAAATTATCCAACATCAACTACGAACTTCAACCTCGCGTGGAGGACAGTTTTCTAAGTGACTATATATCTGGAAAAATAGCTGTACCCGGTAATCTACCTTCCAATTCTCCTGATTACGCCGTAGCATGCATGCATATTGATAGCAATGGCCAAGTAAATGATGTACGTTTGGTCAAAAGCTTTTCGCCGATTGTAGATAGCAGTGTATTACACCTTTTGAATTCATTGCCGGCCATCAAGCCAGCTCAGGCCAATGGCCACCGTGTATCATTGGACTATGTGGTAGGAGTAAGGTTTGGGAAAGTCCATTGGGATGACCCGACTGCACAATCTATTGGTTTTGCTTTTACACCAATGCAGCTTCGTGATCCAAATAACACCGATAAGGTCTTCGCCGCGGTGCAATCGCCCCCGTCTTTTCCGGGAGGATTTAAAGCATTAACGGAATATTTTAAAAAATATATAGTATATCCAAAAACAGCTAAGGCCAAAGGCATACAAGGCACAGTGGCTATGACCTTTGTAGTAAGAAAAGACGGTTCGCTTACTGATTTGATGGTTTTAAGTTCACCTAATGACGACCTTAGTGAGGAGGCTTTACGAGTAATGCGTAATTGTCCTGCCTTTATACCTGGAATGCAAAGCGAACAAGCAGTAAACTGTTCTTATACGATCCCGATGAAATTTAATTTGTAGACAATCATAAAACCAATACTTGTTTGCATAAGTATTGGTTTATGATAATTAAACTACTCTTCACCACAAAATAAAAAAGCCTTTAGTCGAAAGATTAGAGGCTTTTTCTGTGCTCGATCCGTGATAATCCCGTTGGCTTGGTTTTATAAATCAACCTGGTGTAAACCAACCCAATTTCTCTGTGGATACAGCAACAAAATAGCACTCACAGTTTCATTGATTAGTTCGATGTTCTAATCCGTCAAAACCGTTTTTTTAGGGGGCCTCATTAACCCAATCCGGCCATATCGATCCTTTGTACTTTAGCGATCATTTTTTCAAGTGCATCTATATCGAAAGGCTTCGCCAGGTAAGCATCAGCACCAGCACGTTGAGCCAATATTTCAATGTCGCTGTTGGCAGAAAAGTAAACTACCGGCGTATCCCTAAAATCGGCAGAACCCTTTAGCACGCGTGTTGCTACGATCCCGCCCTCATCGGGTATCCAATTATCCATGAAGATAACGCCAGGCCGAACACCGGCCAGTTTGTTTAAAATATCGTTGCAATCATTAAAAGCGTGTACTGTCCAACCCAGTTCGGTAAGGATATAGGAACAGATAGCGAGTATATCTTCATCATCATCAAAAATCGCAACCGTTCTGTTTTGAAAATGCGTCATAAACTAAACATCATTAATGATAAAGCGTCTCTTACCTCATTTTTGGCATTGTGAAACGGAAACAAGTTCCTTTCTTCAATTCGCTGTCGACCCTGATCATGCCACCATGCGTGTAAACAAAATCTTTAACCAGTAATAGCCCAAGCCCACTGCCTCTTTCTTTGGCGGTACCTAACAGCGAAGCGGCGCTGGCATTTCCAAAAAGCATCGCCCGGGTTTGTTGCGTCATACCCACTCCGGTATCTTGTACACATATCTCCACCATGCCATCGACTACGGAAGCGCTTACTGATACCACTCCGCCAGCCGGGGTGTATTTAATGGCGTTAGTAACCAGGTTTTGTAAGATAGAGCGGAACATTAGTGCATCCGCGTGAATATACAGTTCATCTGACGTCTGATTTTCCAGGCTTAGTTCCTTTTGCTGCGCAATTTCCCGGAGCAGATCCAACGATTCATTGATGCATCGGCGAAGGTGCAGTTCCTGGGGGTCAAAATTTATCTTCTCGCGTTGCTCCTTAGCCCATTCCACCAATTCATTCAGCTGGTCTAATATTTTATGGGATGTTCGCTGTATAATACCCGCGAACATCTTGATCTTTTCTGGCTGCAATGTTTCAGCATTCCTGGTTAGATTTTCGGAGGAGGCCAGCAGTGCTGTGAGCGGGTTACGCAGATCATGCGAGATCACCGACAAAAATTTATCCTTAGACAAGTTTAGTGCCTTTAACTCCTGGTTGAGGCTCTCCAGCTCGATCGTACGCTCCAAAACCCGCTGTTCCAAACCCTGGTTTAGTTGGATCAGGTCCTGGTTTATAGCCTGCATTTTTTCCTCCTGCCTTTGCAGCAATTGATTTTTACGATAGAGGTCGGTAAAAACAGCCGCCTTCGACCGCAACATTTCAGGATTAAAGGGTTTACGGATAAAATCCACCGCACCGGCCTTGTAGCCTTTAAATATGGCGGCTTCCTCGTAATCATGCGCGGTAATAAAAATGATCGGGATATGTCGCAACTTATCCCGTTGATAGATCAGTTCGGCAGTTTCGTAGCCATCCATGATCGGCATCTTTACATCCAGCAGAATCAAGCTAAAATCATCGTCCTTCAATAATATCCGCAGCGCCTCCCTACCGGAGGTAGCTTTAGAAAAAGCATATTTTTCCTTTTCAAGCACAACCTCCATAGAAAGCAGGTTATTCTCATTGTCATCTACCAGGAGTATCTTAATCACAGGTTCTTCTCGCATCATGCATTGGGCTATGTGTAATATTACTTGATCAGCCAAACCCGCATCAGGGCTAATAACTGGTCTGTTTTTACTGGCTTGGTGATATAATCAGAAGCGCCGGATGAAATACATTTCTGCCGGTCGCCGATCATCGCCTTGGCGGTTACAGCAATAATGGGCAGGCTTTTATTTCGCTGTTCCTTCCTTATCATCTGAATTGTTTCATAACCATCCATCTCGGGCATCATGATATCCATCAACACGATATCAATGCCTTTATCCTTGTTCAGTATCTCCAGCGCCTCCCGGCCACTTTCCGCGGTTATTACATCGATCTTTGACCGTTCAAAAACGGCTGTAAGGGCAAACAGATTTCGGACATCGTCGTCCACAACGAGCACCTTTTTGTTGTCCAGAACATCTTTGGTATCCCGCACGCTGTTAATCATCTTCAGCTTACTTTCGCTGATATATTTTTTATCGATATGCAGCAACACGAGAATCTCTTCGAGGAGGTAGAGGTGGGATGAAGCCGTCTTGGTAATGATCTTATGATTCAACCGTTTCAGCTGGATGAGTTCGTCTTGGGTAAAATCACGCGCGGAATGCAGTAAGATCTTGGTTTGCGCCTGTTTCAGCGAATTAATCTTATGTAGCAGTTCCATACCGTTGGCATCCGGCAGCACATAATCCAGCACGATACAATCAAACAAATCTTTTTTCAGTACCGACAGCGCTTTTTTGGCGGTAGTTGCACTAAATATTTCTATTTGGTCGTTAGTCAATAGTTCTGATACGCGCTTTAGTTCTTCTTCGTTATCCTCTATTACCAATACTTTTCTCTTGGCCTGCTGGTGGAAGTTAACGATTCCGGAGATCAGTTCATCCAGCGAAGTATTGGACAGCGGTTTGAGACTGAATGATCTGGCCCCCGACTTCAAAGCCATGAGCTTATTATCTTCGCCCGATATGACATGTACGGGGATGTGCCTCAAATTAATGTCTGCTTTTATAAGCTTCAGTATCTTCCAGCCGTTTGATTCGGGCATGTTCACATCCAGCGTAATTGCAACGGGGCTATACTTAATGATACTATCGAATATTTCCAGATAGCTGATCGCGACGACCACCTTCAGGTTAAGATCATGCGCCTTATCGATCAGGATCTTGGTAAAGCGCAGGTCATCCTCTATCACCAACAGTACTTTGTCTTCCGCCACAATGTTATGACGGTCATCGTCAATGGCCAGTTCAGCACTATCAATCAGGTTGGTTCGTATATGCGCCACGGGGTAAGCTTCTTTTGCTTTAACCTGTGCCGATTTTTCTTCTTTATATTTGAGCGGCAGGAAAAGCGTAAAGGTACTGCCCTTGCCCAGTTCGCTACCTACTGTAATGGTGCCACCTAACAGCTCGGCAAAGCCTTTGCTGATAGACAGCCCCAGGCCGGTACCACCATATTTCCGGCTGGTGGAACCTTCGGCCTGTTGGAAGGCCTCGAAGATAATACCCTGCGTATTTTTGGAAATGCCGATGCCTGAGTCTTCGATAGAAAAGGCAATGACAGAATCATTTGGGCTAAGCGGATTTTCCTGCCCGGGTGCCGGCCTGAAAATACCCAGCTTCACCCGCCCTTTTTCGGTAAACTTGAACGCATTAGATAGCAGGTTCTTCAATATTTGGTTCAGGCGCTGCATATCCGTCTCCATCAGTTCGGGCAACCCATCCTCCATCTCAATCTCGAATTTAAGATTCTTGGCTTCAGAAATCGGTTTAAAAGTAGATTCGGCGAAAGCGGTGATCTCTTTAAAACTAACCGGCATAACGTCTGCCGCAATCACGCCCGACTCTATTTTGGATAAGTCGAGGATATCGTTGATCAACTGGATCAGGTCATCCCCGCAGGAATGGATGGTTTTGGCAAACATCCGTTGCTTCTCGGTCAGATTACCTTCCGGATTTTCAAAAAGCTGCTGTGCCAGTATCAGTAAACTATTCAGAGGGGTACGCAATTCATGCGACATATTAGCCAGGAATTCCGATTTATACTTAGAGGTGAGGGTTAGCTGCTCCGCTTTTTCTTCCAAAGAGCGGCCTTTATCATGCAATTCGTCATTCGCGCGCCTTAACTCTTCTTGCTGGGATGAGAGCTCACTGGCCAGGGATTGCGATTGTGCCAACAGCTCTTCGGTGCGGGTATTGGTTTCGATGTTGTTCAATACGATACCTATACTTTCGGTCAGCTGGTCCAAAAAGTCGATGTGGGTGTCGCTGAAATTCTCAAAGGAAGCCAGCTCAATAACTGCCTTGATATTGTTTTCAAACAATACCGGCAAGATCACCAAATCAATTGGCGCAGCACTGCCTATGCCCGAACTGATCTGCAGGTATTCGTTCGGTACATTAGATAGCCTGATACGCTCCTTATCGGTGGCACATTGCCCTACCAGCCCCTCATTGAGCGAAAACTCCTGGTCAATCAGCTTCCGGCTTTTTTGCGCGTAACCGGCAAATAATTTCAATTTTGGTTCATCCGATAGTTCAGGTTGCTCTAAGATGTAGAAAGCGCCGTATCGGGCGTTTACCAGTTCGGCCAATTCGGATAATACCTTATTGGCCACCGCATTCCTGTCGCGCTGGCCCTGTAGCATCTGTGCAAATTTGGCCAGATTGGATTTGAGCCAATCCTGTTCGTGGTTACGCAAAGTAGTGCCTTTCAGGTTAGCAATCATCTGGTTAATGGTATCTTTTAAAGCTTCCAGCTCACCTTTAGCATCCACACGGATAGTACGGGTTAAATCGCCTTTGGTTACTGCCGAAGCCACTTCGGATATTGAACGTACCTGTACCGTTAGGTTTTGCGCCAGCTGGTTCACGTTCTCCGTTAAATCCTTCCAGGTGCCTGAAGCGCCCGGTACACTGGCCTGGCCGCCTAAGCGCCCTTGTACACCAACCTCACGCGCCACGGTGGTTACCTCATCCGCAAATACCGCCAGCGTATCAATCATTTCGTTAATCGTATCCGTTAATTGGGCTACCTCACCCAAAGCATTAATTGATAAGCGCTGTTTCAAATTGCCTTTGGCGATACCAGTGGCTACTTTCGCGATACCACGAATCTGCCCGGTTAAATTGGAGGCCATCTGGTTTACCGAATCCGTTAGGTCCTTCCAGGTACCACCTACACCTTTTACGTGCGCCTGGCCGCCCAACTTGCCTTCGGTACCTACTTCACGCGCTACGCGGGTTACTTCTGATGCGAAGGAATTCAGCTGATCCACCATCGTATTAATGGTGTTCTTCAAATCCATTATCTCCCCCTTTACATCGATGATTACCGTTTTTGAGAGGTCACCGCTCGCCACTGCTTTCGTTACTTCGGCAATGTTTCGCACCTGCGATGTAAGATTACTCGACATCTGGTTTACTGAATCCGTTAGATCCTTCCAGGTTCCGGCAACACCCGGCACAAATGCCTGGCCGCCAAGGTTACCATCGGTACCTACTTCACGTGCCACACGCGTTACCTCGGATGCAAAACCACGCAGCTGATCCACCATCGTATTAATGGTTTCCTTCAATTGAAGGATCTCGCCACGCACATCCACCGTGATTTTTTTGGATAAGTCTCCATTCGCTATCGCGATGGATACATCCGCAATATTTCTTAACTGGGCGGTTAAGTTACCGGCCATTTTATTTACCGAGTCGGTCAAATCCTTCCAGGTGCCATCTACACCCGGTACATTCGCCTGGCCGCCCAATTGCCCTTCTGAACCTACCTCACGCGCCACACGGGTAACTTCGGAGGCAAAACCTCTCAACTGATCCACCATGGTGTTGATCGTATCCTTCAATTCCAGCAATTCGCCTTTGGCATTTACCGTGATCTTTCGGGAAAGGTCGCCTTTGGCTACTGCGGTAGTTACTTCTGCTATATTACGCACCTGCGAAGTCAGGTTATCTGCCATTTTATTTACCGAGTCGGTTAAATCCTTCCAGGTACCCCCTACGCCAGGTACATTTGCCTGGCCGCCCAGCTGCCCTTCAGAACCCACCTCACGCGCCACGCGGGTTACTTCCGAGCCAAAGGAATTCAGCTGATCAACCATGGTATTGATGGTGATCTTGAGTTCAAGCATTTCGCCCTGTACATCCACTGTGATTTTCTTAGACAAGTCTCCCTTCGCCACTGCCGTAGTTACTTCGGCGATGTTACGCACCTGGCCGGTGAGATTACCTGCCATCTGGTTCACAGAGTCGGTCAAATCCTTCCAGGTGCCACCCACACCCGGCACATTCGCCTGGCCGCCTAACTGCCCTTCCGAACCCACCTCGCGCGCCACACGGGTTACTTCAAAAGAAAACGAGTTGAGCTGGTCAACCATGGTATTGATGGTGTTCTTTAGCTCCAATAACTCACCTTTAGCATCTACCGTGATCTTTCGGGAAAGATCGCCCTTAGCCACCGCCGTTGTTACCCAGGCTATATTTCGTACCTGGTCGGTGAGGTTACTGCCCATCTGATTTACCGAGTCGGTGAGGTCTTTCCACACACCACCTACCCCTTTCACCCGCGCCTGTCCGCCCAGTTTACCTTCAGTACCTACTTCCAGCGCCACACGCGTTACTTCTGAGGCAAAGGAGTTGAGCTGATCAACCATGGTATTGATAGTTTTCTTCAGTTCCAGCATTTCGCCTTTTACATCCACGGTGATTTTTTTGGACAAGTCTCCGTTTGCCACTGCCGTAGTTACGCCAGCTATATTCCGCACCTGCGAAGTTAAGTTACCCGCCATCCTGTTTACCGAGTCAGTTAAATCCTTCCACGTGCCCGCAACGCCCGGCACTTTGGCCTGGCCCCCCAGCTTACCTTCGGTACCTACTTCCAACGCCACACGCGTTACTTCCGAAGAAAAAGAGTTTAGCTGATCTACCATTGTATTAATGGTGTTCTTGAGTTCCAATATCTCGCCTTTGGCCTCTACCGTGATTTTACGCGAAAGGTCGCCTTTGGCTACGGCAGTAGTTACTGCCGCTACGTTTCGCACCTGGGCGGTCAGGTTGCCTGCCATTTGGTTCACCGAATCTGTTAATTCAGCCCATACGCCGGCCACGCCTTTTATTTTGGCTTGTTCGCCCAGCTTGCCTTCCGAACCTACCTGCCGTGCCACGCGCGTTACCTCCATCGAAAACAATTGCAGTTTGGATAGCATCTGGTTAGATTCTTTAGCAATGCGCAGGAATTCTCCTTTTAGCGGGTGTCCCTTAATTTCCAGGGGAATATGTTTAGATAAATCGCCGTTTGCTACAGAGTTGATCATGCCTGCGATCTCCAGCGTGGGGGAAGTGAGGTCTTCTATCAGGTTGTTTAGCGAACTGACGCCATTAGCCCATTCACCTTTGGCATCAGAAAGTTCAATGCGTTTGGACAGATTACCGCGCTTACCGATAGTTCTTTCTGCCGAAGATATCTCGGCAACAAAACGCTCGTTCATGTCAATAATATCGTTCAGCACTTCGCAAATACGGCCGTTGATGCCCGCCTGCGTAACCGGCATTCGAACATCCAATCTGCCATTTTTGACCAGAGACAATACCTTGAGCAATTCCTTGACATCAATCGCATCGGTCTGGTGCTCATTAATCACCCGGGTACCGGCAAGAACTTCATTTAAAAGATCTTCTTTCATACAGTTAGGTTTATAAATTGTGATAGTAAAGTTTTTTCAATAAAGCAGATACTAAGTATTAAAATTAAACAGCAAGAGCGCTAACATACCATTTCATGGTTGTGCCTAAATTATAAATTTAATTATATATTTACTTATAAGAAAATGTGCGTTGTCCGGGGAGTTTTAACAATATAATGTTTCTTCAAACAATGTGTGTTTGAAAATGTTTAGAAAAAAAAGCTTTTTTTCTAAGGTAAAATGTGATTCCAGTAATTACCTGCTGAACGCTGGTGGTGCCGCTAAATCTACACCCTTGTCATGAGACATCTTTGCTGCTGTTCAATGGGTATCGCCGTCACAATAACCGATCCACGGCGAGAAAGAACGAATAATGCTTATTAAATAAATTGACTTTATGTGATAAGCAAAATATCATTGTTTAACCTTTAATTTATGACATGAGTTTTATGGTATCCTTCCAATGTTGGAATGAAATTTATAAATCCAAATCGGCGATTAAACGCAATCAGACCGAAAATAGTTCGAAATTTGTACAGCAGCCACAAAAAAGCCTTTTAAAGAAATCTGAGAGGTTTTATTGACATAAGTGCTTCTGATTTTTTACTTACGGTTTCTTAATTGGCTTGAATATCTAAAACCACTCTCTCAGGCGTCCACAGTGCAATAGTTTTTTCACATTTCCATTTTGATCCGTTTTCTATTCCTTCGATTGTATTCCCATTTTCAATTATATCTCCTTGCTCGTAGATGTAGTAAGCATTATTCCATAGTAAATTGGCAATCACGGGCGCTTCGAAAATAGAAAACCTCATCTGAAAATCGGGCAACCCAAGTGAATTTAGGCCAATCGTATCCATCAAAAGTTCTTCTTTGTCGCCTCCGGTTATATTGTAAAGCCTTACGTTACAAATACCATATAATAACTCGGGTTCCGATTGACTCCATTTGTTTATCAGTTCCTGAGGGTTAATTATTTTCTGTCCGGGCATCGAATAAACTACATCTGGGTCGAGCGCTTTGACTACCGCGACTAAAAAATTCATAATGAGCTTTAATCGTTGCTTATACGGAAGCGTTCGCGATAACATGTCGGTAACTAAAACTTCATATTTGCATTTCTTTGCCGTTTCATTTGCGCTGTCCCAATGCCAATTTTGCTGAAAGGCCACCTCAGGTAATTCAGCAACGTCGTTTACAATAACGGCACATTGGGCCGGGCCCGTTGCATCAATTAGGGTCACTTCAAAATCGGGGAACGAAAAAAGGAAAACACTTTCCTCTTCAGAGTGCTTAAAATCCGTAAAGTATTGCTTTACCTCCGTTGAAATTGCGTCAATATCTAGTTCAGGTTTTTCTAAAAAACGAAGTTTGAACATCAACGCCTCAGGGCCATTTTCTAAGTCTTTAGCCTCTTCATTTTGGGCTACCGTTGAGCTTTTCTTAAATAAATTGAATAGTCCCATTACAACTTTTAACATTAAATCTAAATCTTCACCGACGCAATACCTGGCAAGTGAATATATCAAAATGTTTTGTGATTTGAACCAGTAAACTATAAATGTAAGTCTGCTATTCGGTGCAACTCACTCCGGGAATTGGTTCGAAAGTTGCCAATTGGAGGAAGCTTCGGAAAGATCAGGTTTAAGTAATATCCCCTCCCTCCACAAGAGAAAGTAAAATCTTTGTGTCCCAGGTTCAACCTTAGCAGCCACGAAGTAACTGAACAAGATGAAAATTTATCCTTTGTTCAGTGCTTTTGCCCACAACAATAAACTTTATATAAAAATCATTTTAGGGTCATAAACAGTCAGTTTATCGATTCATCAGTCCAAAATAAACTTTTTAGTATATTTTTGCATCGAAGATAATCGTAATCATGCTTAGTAAAGCCGAAAGAACAAAACAATTCATCATAGAAACGGCAGCCCCTATTTTTAACCAAAAAGGGATATCCGGCGCTAATATAGACGACGTACTTGCTGCCGCCAAACTGACCAAAGGATGCCTTTATGGCCATTTTGAGAACAAGGAGGATTTAGCCCTCCAGGTTGTTGATTTTATGCTGAATACCAACGGCGAGAAAATGTTATCAACTATCAGCAAGGGCAAAACAGCCAAGGCTAAGGTGTTTGCTTATCTCGATTTTTATAAAGACCCGTTGAATACCCACCTTAAAGGCGGATGCCCTGTGTTAAATATGGCTGTGGAATCTGACGATAGCTTTCCCGTCATTAAAGAAAAGATAGCGAGAATCATTCGACAAGGACAGGAGTTGTTTGTTAGTATTTTAAATCAGGGAATAGCAGGCGGTGAATTCTCTGACAAACTCGATCCGGCTGTTTATGCATTCAAGGCGGTGGCTGCGGTTGAAGGTGCAGTTGTGATGTGTAGGGCCATGAACACTGCAAAACCCATGACTGGTTTACTCAAGAGCCTTAAAGAAGAGTTAGAAAGTTATGCGTTGTGAATTTTCTGATATAAAATATACTTTTTAGTATATTTTATATCCTGATTCGCCAAAAAAGCTCAATACTTAAGTACATAAAGAATTATAATAAAATATACTAAAAAGTCTAAAATAAAAAATCATGCAATTAAAAGGAAAAACAGTGTTAGTAACAGGTGCCTCATCGGGCATCGGGCTGCTTGTGGCCGGCAAGCTCCACGAAAATGGTTACGAGGTAATCGGTACAAGCCGGAATCCGGAAAAACACCAGGCAAAATTACCATTTAAGTTACTGCCATTAGATTTGAATGATGACCATTCCATAGCGTCATTCGGCAAGCAGCTGTTCAATGAGATCAAAACTTTAGATGTGCTGATTAACAACGCAGGTTACCTATTAAACGGACTTGCCGAAGAAACCACAATTGAGTTAGGTAAACAGCAATTTGAGACCAATTTTTGGGGAACGATCAAATTAACTAACCAATTGTTGCCCTACTTTAGGAGGCAAAAACATGGGAAAATAATTACACTTGGCTCCCTGCTGGGTTTAGTTGGGCTCCCGTATGTGTCCTATTACGCGGCCTCTAAACATGCCCTCGAAGGTTATTTCAAATCACTTCGGTTTGAAGTAAACCAGTTTAACATCAAAGTTGTCATGATTGAGCCGATGAGTTTTAAAACCAGTATCGGCGAAGGTGGAACTGTTGCAGCAGGAAATATCACTGATTATAACCCGTTTCGGCAAAAGGTCACTGCCTATACCAAAAGCACATTGGATAAGGCACCCGAACCGGCGCCGGTTGTTGCTACTGTACTGCAAGCAATGAAGGAAAAAAATCCAAAATTTAGTTACCCTGTAGGAAAAGGGTCATCAATCGTACTCTTGCTTCAACATTTTTCCTATAAGGTGTTCGAGAAATCCATTCTGAAATCGGTTAACGCTTCAAAATAGAATTAACAAAATATTCTCATTATACATAAAAAAATGAAAGCATTCATTATAGACAAATATAAAAGCAAGGATGGCGGGCGCATTGGGCAAATAGCTGTTCCGGAACTGAAAGCGGACGAGGTGTTGGTAGAAGTGCATGCTGCCGGTATAAACCTGCTGGATTCTAAAATAAGGAAAGGAGAGTTCAAACTCATTTTGCCGTACAAAACACCATTCGTTTTGGGGCACGACGTAGCAGGTGTTATAACTAAGGTAGGTACGGCGGTGAAACAATTTAAAGTTGGGGATGAAGTTTATGCGCGGCCGGCAGATCACCGCATTGGAACTTTTGCAGAATTCATAGCTATTAATGAAGCTGACTTAGCAATCAAGCCAAACAAGCTAAGCATGGTAGAAGCGGCATCTATCCCGGTGGTGGGCTTAACCGCCTGGCAAGCACTAATCGAAAAGGGAAAGGTGAAGAAAGGGGATAAAGTATTCATCCAGGCAGGCTCTGGTGGCGTAGGCACGTTTGCTATTCAGTTGGCGAAATACCTGGGCGCTACTGTGGCTACAACTACCAGCGCAGCTAATATTGGTTTAGTGAAAAGCCTGGGGGCTGATGTGATTATTGACTACAAAAAAAACGACTTTGAGGAGGTTTTAAGAGATTACGATTTGGTTTTAAATAGTCAAGACCAGAAAACACTCGAAAAGTCGTTACGCGTGTTAAAACCAGGAGGCAAAATCATCTCGATCTCCGGCCCGCCAGACTCCGATTTTGCGGAAGAGATCGGAGCATCCTGGTTCCTGAAATTAATAATTCGCCTCCTGAGTTCCGGAATAAGAAAGAAAGCAAAACGGCTTAAAGTGTACTTTTCTTTTCTTTTTATGAAAGCCAACAGAAATCAGTTAAAGGAAATCACCTCTCTAATAAACTCCGGCAATATAATACCCGTTATAGACAAGGTTTTCTCATTCGAGTCGATCAACGAAGCGATCGCATATGTTGAAAGCGGTCGCGCAAAAGGAAAAGTAGTTGTAAAAATGAAATAAATTATTGTTGATTAAAAAGATATAAATTATTGGATGCGATTTGAACCAAATTGTTTTCAGTCTAACCTGTATTAGGCGCAAATCACGCAGGAAGTAGTTCGAGACTTGCACAGTTGCCACCACGAAAAGAAAGCCTCTTAGAGAAATCTGAGAGGCTTTTCGTTTTGACCTCTATTTATCCGGCATCATCCTGTAAAACCAAACTGTATAAGGGTGGCTTGGTTTTGCTTCGTCGTATGAGGCACCTGGCTTCCAGATCGAGTTTCACGGTTTCGCCGTACCATTGCGCATTTCCAGAAAAATGGCCGTTTATGTGCTGGTGGATTGCTTCCATCAGGTCGGTATGACTTAATGGCCCTTGTTGCAGGATATCCAAAATAGCAGACCTGATTACTTCATATTTTTCCAACGAAATAAGCTTGTTTGTTTTATCAGCATCGGGATGTAAGGTTTGGATTTTAGCGTCTTTCATGCTTTTGAAGATGGTTGTAAATAAATAGGAAGTTCGGCAAATAAGCGAACACTTGCAAAAGAATGAATAAACTGTTATTTGGACCAGCATGGATCGCGAGAGGTTTTATGCGTTACATCGGCTACGTAATTCCTGGTGACCATTTTCCTGCCCGCGCTAAATTAGCTCATCCGCAATCGCATGCGCAACGCTTCGCGGTAACTGCTGCCGATGGAGATCTTTTCGCCCCCGGCAATTAATTGGTGCACTTCGATCATGGTGATGTGCCTGATGGCTACCACATAAGACTTATGCACCCGCAAAAAGTCCGCGGCCGGCACCATATCAAAAACATTGTTCATGTTTTCGCGGATGAGGATCTGCTTATCCTTCAGATGGACAGTAAGGTAATTGCCGTCCTTTTCGAAATAAAGGATATCAGCTACTTTAACCTGGTGGGTTTGCGGCCCGCTTTTAAAGAAGATGGTGCTTTCTTCGGAAGGCAGGGCGGCCGCGGCTTTATTTATGGCGATGAGGAAACGTTCGAAAGTGATGGGCTTGAGCAGATAGTCAAGCGCGTTCAGTTCATAGCTTTCTACCGCATAATGGCTATAGGCTGTGGTAAAAATCACCAACGGCCTGTGTGATAAGGTTTGGAGCAAAGCCATACCGCTGATATCGGGCATGTTGATATCCAAGAAAATCAAATCCACCTTTTCGCGCTGCAGGTACTCGATAGCCTTTACCGGTTCGCGGAAGGAGGCCTTCAGGCTCACTTGGCTGGTTTTACCGCAATACCGCTCAATCACTTCCAGCGCCTTCGGCTCATCGTCAATAGCAATACAGCTGATCATCCAAGGGTAATTTCAAGGTTCACACTAAATTTTTCCTCCGTTTCGGAAAGGTGCAGCCGATGCTTGCCGGGGTACAGCAATTCGAGCCGTCGTTTTACATTTTCCAACCCGATACCACTTTTTTCTCCAGCCATCTTCCTGATTGCGTTATGGTTCGCGTTATCGCAGGTAAATATCAGCGTTTTTCCGGATAACTGCATAGAGACTGTTATGGCTGTGGTTTGCCCAATGACCACCCCATGCTTGAAAGCATTTTCTACGAAAGGAACGAACAGCATGGGCGCGATGCTGACACCATTGGCCTGCGCAGGATAATCGAACCTTACGGTAGCCTCTTCGTCGGCATAACGCAGTTTGTTCAGTGTAATGCATTCTTCCAGGTACGTAATCTCTGTGCCGAGCAAAACGCTTTCTGCATTGCTGTCATAAAGCATATAGCGCATCATGCCCGAAAGCTTGGAAATGCCATCGGCCAGTTCATCGTTCCCTTTGGCCTGTGCCATCGAGAACAGGTTGTTGAGCGTATTGAACAGGAAGTGCGGGTTCACCTGCGAGCGCAGGAATTTGTTCTCTGTGCTCAACTGGATAATCTCGCTTTTGGCCCATTGCTTCAGGGAGAAGTAAGCGAACGATATCCCCAGTATCACCAGGAAAGCAATGAGTATTACCGGTTGCAGGTGCTGCCAGTCGCGAATCATGAAGTTAATGGTGCCAACACTATTCGGATCGGGCCCGCGGGGAATATCTCGTCTTATCTGGGGGTCGAGCTTAGGGTGATATTGTTTTTCAAGGACATTGGGGGTCGGTCGGGGCGGTGGTTCTACAGTTGGGTTGGCCTGGTCGAATAAGGTACCAGCCGCAAGGTAGTTCGCGCCAAAGATCAGGATAAACCATGCGGCGCAAATAGCCACGCTAACAATAGCGCGCTTATATCTAAGCGCTTTGGGGAATACCCAAAAGATATTGCCATAAAACAGCACCGCCAGGAACAACCATATCAAATACACGTACGCGGAGATGTTGGTTTCATCAAACTGGTCGCTCACCATACGAGCGTTTTTAGCCCATATGTGTATGTGAGAACTATTCAATGAGGTAAGCACAAAAAAAACGCCCACCCAAAACAACACGTGCAGCAGTATTTCTATCCAAAGTCTTTTCTTAAGCATAGAACAAATATAGCGGACTGCCGCTCCTCGGGAAATATTTGGTACGAACGCCGGATTTTTGAAATCCCGGGATAACAAATAACCCCGCTTTGGCCACACTTAACCCTTGTTGGCACCAAAGTTTTCAGGAAGCGCTGTACCGAAAATAGTATTGCATAAAAATCAAGAATGATGAAGAAGCAATTACTACTGGCCACCACCTTGTTAATGGTGTTTATGGCCGCCAAAGCCCAAAAGCCCGACACAGCGCGGGTGCTTGTCCATTACAAATTTACGCATATCGGGGACACCACCGACCGGGCGCATCCCTACACCGAAAACATGGCACTATTGGTAGGCAAAAACGCCAGCGCTTATAAAAGCTATGATGGCTTCATAGCAGACCAGCAGTTCAGGAATGCCTGGGCCGCCGCTGTAGCCAGCAGTCCGGACGGGCAACCGCGTATAAACCGACGCGGCGTGGGCTCGCGCACGCAATATTACCAATACCCCAATGCCAAAAAAATGCTCACTAAAGACAACCTGGCCATTAATGAGTACCTGGTTGATGGCCCTATGCCGACGATTAGCTGGCAGATAAGCAGCGACACGGCATCATTCGGCGGTTTGCATTGCCAGAAAGCTACCGGCCATTTTAAGGGCCGCGATTACATCGTATGGTTTTGCCCTGATTTGCCGTTACCTGTCGGCCCTTGGAAACTGAACGGCCTGCCGGGCGTGATAGTAGATGCCCATGATACCAAAAACGAAGTAATCTTTCAGTTTGAAGGATTGGAAAAAGTGGTTTTTGCAGAAGTAAAACCCATAGGCGGCGCAGGCGTACCCGATAAGGATTTGCCGCCGATATTGCGGGGTTTGGATGATAACCCCAATCTGATAGCGCCGCCGGCCAGGGCTATCAAAGCCACGCAAAAAGAATTCGACGAACTACAGGCAGCCATTAAGAAGAACCCAAACGCCGTGGGGCAAGCGATGGTGGCGGGCAATCGCGCGGCCGGCGTTAAGACTGACAACATCAGGATTGCACCAGGCCCGGCCCCCCGCGGCCCGGTAACTAATAACCCGATAGAACTACCGGAAAAGAAATGAGTAAGCTGTTGCTCATACTGACGGCCATCCTATTTCCCGTTAGCATTTACGGCCAAACGATTAGGGGTACGGTGAAGGATACCGCTGGTAAGGCGGTTCCTTTTGCCACAATAAACCTAAAGCGCAGCACCGCCATAGTGGTCTACACGCAAACCGACAGCAAAGGCGGCTTTATGTTGCAAGTACCTGCAGGCGTTAAGGACAGCTTAACCATTGAGGTGCGGAGCTTCGGATATCAGGCAGCAATCAAAAATATTGCAGGGTTAAATTCGGCTGTGGATTTCACGCTGGCGGCTGCAATAAACGAGTTAAAGGAAGTGGTAATCAAAAGCAACCGCCCGTTTTTAAAGACCAATGGCGATACGCTCAGCTACAAAGTATCTGAGTTCGCCAACCCGCAGGATCGTACCATAGGCGAGGTTATCAGGAAGCTGCCGGGCGTATCCGTTGCCGCCAACGGCACCATCAGTTATAATAATAAGCCCATCTCGGCGCTGTATATCGACGGCGATAACCTGCTCGACGATAAATACAGCATTGCCTCCAACAGCATCCCGCAAGGCGCGGTAAACCAGGTGCAGGTGCTCCAAAATAACCAGCCGATCAGGGTATTGCAAAACAAGGTGCCTAGTGAGGATGTGGCGCTGAACCTTACTTTCAAAAAGGGCGCAAAGCTGCATGTGATGGGCCAGGAAAGCATCGGTGCCGGGCTGCCGGGCAATTACGACGTGAATTTGAACGCCATGATGTTTAAGCATAATTATAAAGCGATCAATTACCTGGCGGGCAACAATACCGGTTATGATGTGCAGCAGGACCTGGCATCGCATAACCTGGGCGAATACAACCGACAGATAGATAATGCATTGCCTGCAACGCTGCTTTCGCTGGGTGCCGCAAACACGCCGCAACTCGCTCAAAACCGGTATTTATTCGACCGCTCGGGCATCCTCAATATCAACAACCTCGTCAACCTCAAAAACGATGTGCAGTTAAGGGTTAATGCCTATTATGTGCACGACACGCAAAAGCAGGAGTATAGCCAGCAAAGCACCATATACGTGCCCGGCGATACCATCAGGTACAACGAGGTACAGCACAACCGCAGCGTACCTGATATCTTTCACGCCCAGTTTACCCTGAACTTGAACCGCCCGAACTATTACCTGAACGATGCCTTGCTGCTGGATCATCAAAATACGGCCAGCTATTCTGCACTAACCACAAACAACACCCCGGTTAACCAGCTATTTCAGGATCATTTATTAAACTTTTCAAATGAGCTCAATTTGATCCAAGCATTAAAGTCGGGCCATATGATCCAGGCATATTCATATATCAGCCATTCTGCTGAGCCGGAAAAGCTGTCGATTGATCCGGGGTATAATGCGGCTATATTCAATAACAATGTGCCTTACGCCCAGCTGGTGCAAAAGGTTAATATACCCAGTTGGTACACCAACAATTATATGGCGTTCCGGCTCCCGTCGGGCCTGTTTACCCAAAGCTACCGCACAGGCTTTAGCGTGCAATCGCAAAAACTGACCTCTGAACTGAACGTGGTACAAAACAACAACAGCGTTAATTTATTGTCAGACAGTGCGCGCAATCAATTCGACTGGACCCGGAAAAAAATCTATGCCGAAGCATCGTACGATTTCCCCGGAGAGTTTTTAAAAGCGCACCTGGCCATACCGTTTACGTACCAGCAGATCGACTATTCAGGCAAGAACCTGAAGCACTATTATATCGATCCGCAGCTGAGCATGAAATACCAGGTAAGCGCAGAAAACTTTCTCAACTTTAATTACAGTTATCGCAATATCATCGGTACTATCGCGGATGTTTACCCGGGCTATATCCTTACCGATTACCGCACGCTGCAAGCCAACAATGCCCCCTTAAACGAAAAGCAGATGCAGCAGATTGGCGGTAGTTTTAGCTACCGCAAAGCGATAACCCTGTTATTTTGGAGCGTGGGCGCGCTCTACAGCCGTACGGCTTCTAACAACATCGCATCGAGCATAATCACCAATAACCTGCAGCAAGGGGTTATGCTTCCTTATCCAAACAGTACCGATTCGTGGATACTGAGCGGCTCCATCAGCAAATATTCCTTTGCGCTGAGTACTACCTTCAGCAGCGCCATAACCTGGCAAAGCAGCCGCTCTGTACTGTTGCAGAATAATGTGTTGCTACCCTTCAACAGCACAACCGAAACATTTAATTTGAGTGCCGATACCAAGCTAAGCGGCACGGTAAATTTTAGCTACAAAGCCACCCTAACCCAAATGGCCAGCCATTCTTCAATGGCGGCATCGGCTCATCGCATACAGCAGCTGCTACAGCAGGCATCAATTAACTACGACCCTTCAGATGCCCTGCAATTCAGGTTATCCGGAGAACATTATTTTACCCGCCAGCAGGGCAACCCCAATCTGAAATATTTTTTTGCAGATGCATACGTAAAATTCAGGTCGATGAAATGGAAAACTGACTTCGAACTCAGCGCTGTAAATTTCGGGAACGTAAAAACTTACAACGCGCTTTACCTTTCTGCCAATGCACTAACAGCCAGCTCATATAAGCTGCCGGGGCGAATAATAATGATTAAGGCACTGTTCAACATCTGATAGTTTACCAGGTCTTGCATGTTTGCGTAACTTAAATCGGGTTTTCATAACGCTTATTAAAGGCTTTTTAGCATTTTAGCCATACAAAATATTTAGCACCCGCATGGCTTTAGGTTTCATTACGTTAGAAAATGGCAAAAACTTCTCGGTGAGGTGGACCGGCTACGACGAAGTCATCAGGATTGCTATAAAGGAGCTGGATTGCTTAGATGGGGGCACGGCTTTGCAGGCGTGGCTGAAAACGCGCGTACCTAACGAAGGCGACCACGAGGGAGGTGCCCTGTTCTACAACGAAAGCGGTGAAATGATACTCAGGAGTATCGACTTGCGGGGCCTGACTCAACTTAACCGTCAACTTTTTTGGGCAGCGTTAGAAATGGGAGCCATTGCACTTCTAAAATTGGGGCGCGAATACAATGTATTAAACCCCATTGTATTAACCGATTTGCTGGAGATGCACCGCAATATTACCGATACCATCCAAATTGTCGAACAAGACGAGCATTACATCGTTACCAACGATGATGTGATAGAAAAAACAGGCCCGGGCTGGGCAACCTGAACATCGCCGCTCCTAATATCGCCAGCTCTTCAAATCTGCGCCCTTTGGCGCGCGCGAAGCAATTTCGCTAACCCATTTTTTGATGAACATTTGATGATAACGCAGGCGGCTGATATAATTTGGCTGGGTGTGGTCGCCGTTCCAGCAGTGCTCGGCGCGGTCGCCGTAGTCTACCTGGCAGCCGCAAGTGGGGTTGCTTAGCTTCTTCAGCATATCTTCGGCTGTATAAACTGCGTTGTTGAGGTAATAGCTGTCCATATCGCCTACGTAGATGTGAATCTTCCCCTTCAGCTTGTTGCCTATTTTGGGCCAGTCGCGCTTAATGATGTGGGTAAGGTCGAAGTTATCCCTCCAATAAGCAGCTACTGCGGTATCTATAGCACCTGTGTATTTATCATAAATACGTTTGGGGTAGCCGTCCTTATCCATGGGCGAAAACACGGCCTCCCAAATATCGAACTGGTCGCCACTACGGCTGCGGGTGCCGAGGGCCAGTTCGCGCTGGTTTATTTCCTGCAGCGTAGCCGATACATGCCCAAGGTAATCGCGCATGCCGGGGCGAGGCGTTTTCTTAAAATCGCTGGTGGGGAAATAAGCATTCTTATCCTCATAAATATTCATGGTTGTGTAGTGATGGAAGTCCACCGGGTCGGGGCATGCGGCGTAGCTGCCGTTATACTCATCGGGATAAAGCACTTGCACTGCCAGGGCTTCCCAGCCGCCTGTAGAGCCGCCGTAAACAAACCTTGCCCAGCCCTTGCCAATGCCCCTGAAACGTTTCTCTATCTCGGGTATCAGCTCATACGTAATAGCATCGCCATAAGGGCCAAGGTTTGCGGAGTTAACCGCGTACGAGTCATCGTAGTAAGGATTGGCGTGCTGTATCTCTACCGCCAATACCCGCGGGAACTTCGGGCCCGTCCACTGCCTGTAAAAATCGTAGGCTTCCTGCTGCTCTATACGGTTGTAACCCGTGATATGGAACCGGGCCGAGGTATCGGGCTTTAAATTAGCGTCGGGCACTTCGGTACGGAAGCCCTCAAAATCAGCCGGGAAATGCCCATGGAAAATAGCCAGCGGGTACTTCACCTTCGGGTGCTCGTCGAAACCGCCAGGTAGCAAAATATTGGCACCGATGTACATCGGCCTGCCCCAAAATTCGGTAAGCAGCTTGCTTTGTATGCGAATGTGCCTAATGTATTTGGTATCGGCCGCCTGGGCAATCGGCGGGATGATCTTATCGATGGTGAGGGCAATTTCATTATTGGCCGTTGGGTTGATATGGATTTTTACCGGCTGCGAGTAAATGTTACCCGGCGCAATGTTCCAGTGCTGGCCCTCGCCCCTGTCCATGGGCAGCTTTACGGTTTGACCCGTTTTAAGGTGGAAGGTTTCGTATTTGTGCAGCAATACCTGTACGTAATAATCGCCGGCGGGCACGTCTTTCAGCCGCTCTACCGGGTAGCCAAAGGCCTGCACATCTACCAATTGGCTGGTACCGGGTTGCCAATTCTCCACATCTACGCCAAAAACCTGCTGGGTTTGCGCATTATCACCAATCTGGAAACGGGGTTCGGCTTTGTTATTATTCGAGAGCAGCAGCAATAGGCGGCCATCGAGCACGGCCTCTTTCAAAGACGGGTCGATGGTAACCCTGAATGTTTGGGCATGGGCAGAAACGGCGAAGAGCAACAGCAGGTAAAGCAGCTTTTTCATGATGGGCGGTTTTACCAAATATAATAATTGCGGGCTTGTTAAACCTTCGGCCCTAAAAATATTCCTACTGATATAAACACCACAATAATATATGAAACGAATTCTATCTATCTTATGCCTGGCAATCGTTGTATTGACGGCATCATCCTGCGTTAAGGATAACTCAGTTGCACCCAACAATAACCTTACCATCCAAACAAGCGTTACCACCAACGGCTGGATAACCCTTGATAACGGCAAAACCTGGAAACAATCTATCAGTGTACCCGAACTGGACAGCTACGCCAACGATAATGCCGGCGTACTGGTTTACCTATCCTTCACCAATGGTGTTTACGAACAGATACCCGAGGTATTCAACGGCGTAAGCTACAGCTACATACACGAGCGCGGCTTGCTTACCATTTACGCCCAGGCCTACAGCGGCAATTTAACCACCCCTAACCCCGGCAGCGGCAACGTAAAAATCGTATTGGTTGATTCTAATCCCTGAGGCTCCACCAGTCTCCTAGCCATGGAGGCTTCTATATATATGTTCAATAATTTTCAAAATGGAAAAGGCGCCGGTTGGGCACGAATGGTCGGAAGATTAATCTTCCGACTTTTTTGTTTAGAGATGTGTTGTTTTTTTTATTTAACTATCTGATTGTCAATTATTTATTTGTTTTTATCGTTGATTTTAAGTATATTAATGCTGTAAATCAAAGAGATATGGCCATTTTCAAAGATCATAGTATCACCGTAAAACAGCTCTTAGGCTTCATTCCCGAGGCCTTAATAGCAAATTTGTCGCTTACAACTAAGATCGATCATTACGCA